>NZ_JBQIQO010000015.1:34642-49474 GCF_056799795.1 Rikenella sp. | reverse complement strand
CGGGCGACGGGGGTTTTTGCGCAAAGTCGATTTTTTCGCGCGCCTTGCGCGATTCATCTATATTCGGCTCACGCCGAAATAGTTGAATCGCTTCTTTAGGCAGGGCGCGCGGTTACTTTTAAGTAATAAAGGCCGCCCGCGGGCGGAAATCTTATTCAAACGCAAATCATGCGTTTGAATGATTTCCTACTCCAGCAGTCGCGCGCGGGAGAGCTTTGACCTGGATGAAACTGCCCTGCGCGGGCGGCGGACGGCTAATAAGGCAAAGACAACCCTAACAAAACGCCCGATGGGCGCCCCGGCGGGACGGAGCGATACTACGTATCGCTTAATCAGTTCGGCCCAGTTCTTCAATGCGCGCCGGGGGAAATCTTGTCAAAACGCGAATCACGCGTTTGAATGATTTCCTACTTCAGCGATCGCGCGCGGATCGAGCTTTGTCCCGCCTGAAACTGCCCTCGGGCCGGGCAGGCCCCGCGTGCCCGCGGTGGGCAAAGGGCAGCCTCTACCCCATTCTTCGTCCGCGCGCGGGCTAGCTTTAGACCCCTAAAACTGCACGCAGACACAACTCCCGTCAGGTCTACACCGCAACTACCCCTACAAAAAATTGGGATCGACTCGCAACTGCGAGCCGATCCCAATGGCAATTGATCGATCCAAAGCACCAGACCTTCGCCTTCACCCTACATCAGGCATCGATCTTGGCATACCGGGCGTTCCGCTCGATGAACTCGCGCCGGGGCGGCACGTCGTCTCCCATCAGCATCGAGAAAATACGATCGGCTTCCGTCGCATTCTCGATGGTCACCTGACGCAGCGTCCGGCCAGCCGGATTCATCGTTGTCTCCCACAGCTGCTCGGCGTCCATCTCACCCAACCCCTTATACCGCTGGATATGCACCCCCTTGCTGCCGAACTCTTCGACAGCTGCCAAACGCTGCTCCTCCGTCCAGCAATACTGCTGTTTCGGCCCCTTCTTCACCAGGTAGAGCGGCGGAGTGGCGATATACAAGTGACCGTTCTGGATAATGTCCGGCATCCGGCGGAAGAAGAAGGTCATAATCAAGGTCGCAATGTGGCTCCCGTCCACGTCGGCATCGGTCATGATAATCACCTTGCCGTACCGCAACCTGCTCAGGTTCAACGCCTTGCTATCCTCCTCCGTCCCCACCGTCACGCCCAGCGCGGTGAAGATGTTCTTGATCTCCTCGCTGTCGTACATCTTGTGGTCGGTGGCCTTTTCGACGTTCAGAATCTTACCGCGCAGCGGCAGAATGGCCTGAAAAGCACGATCCCGGCCCTGCTTCGCCGTCCCGCCTGCCGAGTCCCCTTCGACGAGGAAGATCTCGGTCTGGGTCATGTCCCGCGACGAGCAGTCGGCCAGTTTCCCCGGCAAACCCGCCCCCGACAGCACCGTCTTGCGCTGCACCATGTCCCGCGCCTTGCGCGCCGCCGTCCGCGCCGTCGCAGCCAGAATCACCTTCTGCACAATCGCTTTGGCATCCTTCGGATTCTCTTCCAGGTAGTTGGTCAGGGCCGCCGAAACGGCATTGTCCACCGCCCCCGAGACCTCCGAGTTCCCGAGTTTGGTCTTGGTCTGCCCCTCAAACTGCGGTTCGGCCACCTTGACCGAGATGATCGCGGTCAGCCCCTCGCGGAAGTCATCTCCGCTGATCTCGAATTTGAGTTTGGCCAGCATCCCGCTGTCCTCGGCATATTTCTTCAGCGTCCGCGTCAGCCCGCGACGGAAACCCGTCAGGTGCGTCCCCCCTTCGATGGTGTTGATGTTGTTCACGTAGGTGTGCACATTCTCGCTGAAGCCCGTATTGTACTGCAAAGCGACCTCGATCGGCACCCCGTCGCGTTCGCCGGCGATGTGGATGGTGTGTTCGATCAGCGGTTCGCGCGTCCCGTCGAGGAACTTGACGAACTCCTTGAGCCCCTCCTGGGAGTAGTAGTTGTCGTGCCGGTATTCACCCGTCTCCTCGTCCTTGTCGCGTTTGTCGGTGAGGTTGAGCCGAATCCCTTTGTTGAGATAGGCCAGCTCGCGCAGCCGCGAGTTCAGGGTATCGTAATTATAGGTCGTGGTCTGGGTAAAAATCTCGCCGTCGGGCTTAAACGTAATGGTCGTCCCGGTGCGATCCGTCGTCCCGATCACTTCGATATCGCCCTGCGGCACCCCTTTGCTGAAACACTGCCTGAAGATTTTGCCCTGCCGGTGCACAACGGCTTCGAGATCGGTCGACAAGGCGTTCACGCACGATACCCCCACGCCGTGCAGCCCCCCCGAAACTTTATACGATCCTTTGTCGAACTTCCCCCCGGCGTGCAAAACGGTGAGCACGACTTCCAAGGCGGATTTCTTCTCCTTGGGATGGTAGTCGGTCGGAATCCCGCGCCCGTCGTCGCTCACGGTGATCGAGTTATCCTCGTTGATGGTCACGTCGATGGTGGTGCAATACCCGGCCATCGCTTCGTCGATGGAGTTGTCCACGACTTCGTAAACCAGATGGTGCAACCCCTTCTCGCCGGTATCCCCGATGTACATGGAAGGCCGCTTGCGCACCGCTTCCAACCCCTCCAGCACCTGGATGCTGCTGGCCGAATATTCTCCGTTGTTCTGTGTCTTTACTTCTTCTTCGCTCATACTGCGCGTGTTTTTCTCGGTAACTTGCAAATATAGGGTTTTTCCGGCATATCTGCAAGCAGAGTAACCCGAGGCTATTCTCCGCCAGCGGTGTACCACGAGGCGTAGGTGAGGTAGTGTTCGGCGTTGAGGTGGATCATGCGGTGCTGCTCTTCGGGGGTCAGGGTCTTGACTCTGCGGGCGGGGACGCCGGCGTAGACGCTGCCGGGTTCGCACTCCTGTCCGCTCAGCACGAGGGCGCCGGCGGCAATAATGGTTCCGCTGTGCACGACGGCGTTGTCGAGCAGGGTGGCGCCCATCCCGATCAGGCAGTCGTGTTCGACTCTGGCGCCGTGGACGACGGCGTTGTGTCCGACGGAGACGTCGTCGCCGATCTCGACGACGGAACGTCTGTGCAGGGTGTGGAGCACGGCGCCGTCCTGGATATTGACGCGGTTGCCGAGCCGGATGGGATTGACGTCGCCGCGCAGGACGGCTCCGTACCAGACGGAGCAGTGGTCGCCGAGGGTGACGTCGCCGATCAGGACGGCGGTTTCGGCCAGAAAACAGTTTTCTCCCAATCGGGGCGAGGTGCCGTTCAGGGGGCGGATAAGGGCCATGAGTTTTTTTGTTTAAGAGTTATCAAAAACTGTTGCAGGTGCGGTTGGGGGTAATCCCGAGCAGGCAGAGCCTGCGCGAACAGAGAACGGGACGAGGAGTCGGGCTGAGGTGGCCCATTCCGAGGCCGGGAGGCACCGCCCGCGCAGGGCAGTTCTATCCGGGACAAAGCTCGACCGTGCGCCGCCGCCTAAAAAAGCGATTCAATCATTTCGGCAGCGAGCCGAAATAGAATGAATCGCGTAAGGCGCGCATTAAAGAACTGGGCAAAATTGATTAAGCGATACGTAGTATCGCTCCGTCCCGCCGGGGTCACCCGGACGCCGCCCGCGCAGGGCAGTTTCATCCGGGTCAAAGCTCGACCGCGCGCGACTGCTGGAAAAGGAAATCATTCAAACGCGTGGTGCGCGTTTGAATAAGATTTCCGCCAGCGCGCGGACAAAGAACGGCGCGCGAACTTCCGTCGCCCGCCCGCCTAAAGGGCATATTCTGCCGGTTGGCACTTGGCCAACTTAGGCTGAATTGCCGCGGGCGACGGAAAACGCGGCGGAGCGAAAGCGGAGCCGCAGTGAGGCGAACACGGGGCGGAGCTTTGAGCTGATTCTTGCGACCCTAAAGGGTCGCGCGGGCCGAAGCCTCCGACCGCGGAGGCCCGCAACTCACGATGCTCGTTTTGGGCCCCGCAGGCTTCGACCCGACAAAACCAAGAGCGAATAGCGCAATTCGCAGAACCGCCAGCCCACCCCCGAAGCACGCAGCCCGAAATCGACAAATTCGGGTAAAAGCTGCCAATAAGACGCCCTATGGGCGCGGTTCCCGCCCCGGGCTACTGCCACCACGCAGGAGGTTGGTTCGGCGGAGTCGGCGACTACGGCTACAGTTGGGCGTCAGCGGCCCGTAACATGGAGTCCTATAGCCACGGTTTGTACCTGCACTTCACCTCGAACATTCTTGTTCCGGACAACCTGAGCGCCTGTGCCCACGGTCGTCAATTGCGTTGCCTCTCGGAATAAACGGGGACGAGAGGCACTCGAACCGGGCAGCCTCTACCCTAATTTGGATTGAATTTCTGCGGTTCGAAGAACCGCGCGGGCCGGACGCCTCCCCCTCGGGAGGCCCGCAACGTTCGCAAGCTCACTGCGTGCTCCCGGGCGTCCGACCCCACCAAAACAATATCCCATTTATCGGCTAAAATGTCGAGAGCGGCTGTCGCCCATCTCCATTCTGCGAAGTTCGTCCTCGGCGCGCCCCCCACGCGCCGCTAAAGCGTCGCCCTCGCCGAGGACGGCGATTCCTCTCGGAATAAACGGTGCCGCTCGGCACTAGAAAGATGGCTGGAACTACCCTAAGTATCTGGCAGCCTCTACCCGAAACAACCGGCTGGAACTACCCTAAGCAGAAAGCAGAAACGCCCGCAACCTCCCAAAGCGCTACGCCAAGCCCCCTACCCTTCCGCCCGCAGCACCGACAGAGCCGTCGCCGCCAGCATCGCCACACCGTACGGAATCGCCCGCTCGTCCGCCACGAATGCCGCATGGTGCAGCGGAGCCGAACTCTCGACCCCCCACCGAAAAAACACAGACGGATAACGCACCGAATAAAAACCGAAATCTTCGGCCGTCATCCGCCGCGGAATCTCGGTCACCGCCTCAGAGCCGAACGTTTCGGCAATCGTCTCCCGGGCCAGCGCCGCCAGACGGGCGTCATTCTCCACACACGGATAACCCACCATCAACTCGACCTCCGCCGTACAGCCGTAAGCCTCGACCGTGCGGAGCGCCACCTCGCGGATCCGGTCGTGCGCCCGCGTGCGCCACGCCTCGTCCATCGTCCGGAACGTCCCCTCGACCTCGACCCGGTCGGGAATCACGTTCGTCGCCCCATCCGCGATCACCCGCCCGAACGACAACACCGACGGCGTAAACGCATAGCTGTTCCGGCTGACGATCTGCTGCATCGCCACGATCATGGCCGACGCCGCCAACACCGGGTCGCTGAGCTCGTGAGGCAACGCTCCGTGTCCGCCGTGTCCCTCCACCACGATGCGAATCTCGTCGGTCGAAGCCATGAAAGTCCCTGCCCGCACGCCGATCTGTCCGACTTTCAGCTCCGGCGAAACGTGACCGCCGATAAAAGCCCGCGGTTCGAGCCCGTCGAAGACTCCCTCTTTCAACACCACCGAAGCCCCTCCCGGCCAAAGCTCTTCGCCCGGCTGGAACAGCCCCAGCACCGTCCCGTCGAACGCCTCGCGACGCTCCTGCAACAGCACCAGCGCCCCCAGCAGAGCCGCCGTGTGGAGGTCGTGTCCGCAGGCGTGCATCACCCCGTCCGGACAGGCAAACGGCAGTCCGGTCGTCTCGGTGATCGGCAGGGCGTCCATATCGGCCCGCAGCACGACCGGGCGGTCGGGATCGGCCGTCCGACCGTCGATCCGGGCCAGAACGCCAGTTCCGGCCACCTCGCGATACGGAATGCCGTACGTGTCGAGCACACGGCGAATGAGCGCCGAGGTGCGGTGTTCTTCGAACGAGAGTTCGGCGTGGCGATGAATCTCGTGCCGCCAGTCTGCGACCTTCTGGGCGAGCTGCCGGGCGGCTTTAAAAATATCCGGTTCCATAAGTACCGCTAAGGTACGCATTTTTCCGGGTTCAGATCAGCAAAAAGAGCAGGGCGGCGAGCGTCGATCCGCACAGAGGGGCCACGACGGGAATCCAGGCGTAACCCCACTGGCTGCTCCCCTTTGCGGGCCCCATGGGCAACAGGGCGTGCATCAGGCGGGGGGCGAAGTCGCGGACGGGGTTGATGGCGTATCCGGTGGTGCCGCCGAGCGAAAGGCCGATGACCCAGACGATAAAGGCGACGGGCAGGGCGCCGACGGAACCGAGTCCCACGGGGAGGGTGGTTCCGTCGGTCGGAACGAAGAGGCTGCCGTCGGTGATGTAAAAGATGGCGAAAATCAGGACAAAGGTGGCGATCAGTTCGCTGGCGAAGTTCAGTGCGCGACGCGGGAGGGCGGGCGCGGTGCAGAAGACGGCGAGCAGGGTGGCCGGGTCTTCGCAGATGCGCAGGTGGGCGTTATAGAAGACCCACACGAGGGTCGCTCCGAGGGCGGCGCCGAGCAGCTGGGCGGCCACATAGGCGGGCAGGGCGCTCCAGGCGAACTGTCCGGCGAGGGCGAAGCCGAGGCTGACGGCGGGGTTGAGGTGTGCGCCGCTGAAGGGGCCGGCGACGACGACGCCGACGAAGACGGCGAGGGCCCAGCCGGTGGTAATGACGATCCATCCGCCGCGGTTCCCTTTGGTGCGGGGCAGGAGGACGTTGGCGACGACGCCATTGCCCAATAAAATCATCAGTGCGGTGCCGACGAGTTCGGCCATAAAGGGTGACATAGGCTCCGGTATTTATGGGTTGAAAGGTCTGCTCTATTGAGGGGGAGAAACAGTTTTATCAGGGTCGGTGTTTATTAGGGCCGAGGCGGCCGGTAAAGCGCCCTGTGGGCGCGCCCCGGGCAACCGCTATACGACGGGCGCACTGAACGATGTCGGGTTCGGCAGTTGTAGCTGGTCTTCTTCTACAAAGGGCAACCGTGGGTGGGGTTTAAGTTTCAACGTGGCTTGGTTCTACACGAGTTATGCGGATCCACGTGCGCTCGGTTTCCAGTTGCGTTGCCTCTCGGAATAAACGGGCACCCACAGGGTGTTTTACTGGTCGTATCTACCCCAATAACCGGCAGCCTCTGCCCCTACTTGAAACCGAAGCGGCCCGGCGACACCCCCAGGCTACCGCGGCAGCAGCGAGGGAGCATTGTGGAGCATCGGCAATGGCGGGTTTTACTATTCGCCGTCGGTGAACGACAGCAATGGGGTGTATTTGAATTTCGGGGTGGCGAGTCTCTATCCCAGCAGCGCCTATCACCGTGCCTGCGGTTTTCAGTTGCGTTGCCTCTCGGAATAAACGGTGCCGAGAGGCACGCGGTGGGCAAGAGGCTGGGCTACCCTACTCTCTTGGACGGGCTGAAGCCTGCGGAGCCCAAAAGCAACGTCAGTTGCGGGCCTCCGCTGGCGGAGGCTTCGGCCCGCGCGGCTCTACGAGCCGCAGAAGCTCGGCCAACAGTTCAGCCCAACTCACGGCCCAATTCTCCGCCCCGTGTCCGCCTCACTGCGGTTCCGCTATCGCTCCGCCGCATTTTGCCATCGCCCGCGGCAATTCTTGCCGGATTGGCCACGTGCCAACCGGCAGAATATGCCTTCTTCGGCGGGCGGGCGACGGATTTTTGCGCGAGATCGAAATTTTTCGCGCGCCGGGGGAAATCCTGTCAAAACGCGCAAGCGCATTTTGACGATTTCCCTCTTTAGGCCACGGCGCGCGGTTACTTTAGTAATAAAGGCCGCCCGCCGTGGCGCGAACGCGTCCGCCGGGCGGGCGCACCCTTCGGGTGGTTTAATGGCAGCCTCTACCCCTATGCAACCGGGCAGCCTCGGCCCAAATCTTCGCCCAATTCTCTGTCCGCCCGCGGCCCTAAACCCTACTTCTTCGAGCCGGAACCGGACGGAGATTCAGGAAGGCCGACAGACTCTTTGATACCGCCCAACAGCCCTCGCCACAGGTAGTTGAACTGCGAACGCAACGGGTCGCGTTCGACCGACCGACGAGGCGTCCGGAACCCTTTTCGATCCGGATTCGCGGAACGGATGACCAGCAAATTGACAAACCCGGAAACCCATTTCCGCTCATGCCGACGACCCTCGCCGTCACGACGCAACAGCCGAACCGACAAATCCGCATAACGCATCTTCACCGTCGCCTGTGCCGTGCGACTGTCGCCCGCAATCGAAAAGGAGAGGCCCTCCAGACGCCCCGTCCGCACGCCCGCATCGGCCAACGGCTGCAAAATCCGATTGAACAGGTCGAGATTCATCGGCCCCAACGTCCCTTCGGCCTCGAACCGATCGTTTTCCGGATGGGCCGGAATACGAATCACAACACGCAACTGACCCGTATTCATCACCTTGCCCGATGCCGTCAGAATGTACATCGAGTCGGGGTCGGAGGGCCGGTTGGTCAACCCCCGCAACGCTCCGTTCAGATCGTCGAACGAGATGCGCCCCGGAGTCGTTCCGGTCGCCGCCAACTCCTCGTAAACCACCCGCGCATTCACGATCTCGACCATGCCGACTTCCAGCCCGAACGGCAGCCGGTGGATCATCTCGTGCCACAAGGGTTTGAACCGTTCCTGACGGACGATGCGCCGGTTTTTGAAGTTGGCCACCTCGGCATCACGCACGGCGATCCGCTCGACCGCCACACTCCCCTCGCGCCACCAACGACCGAAATCCGCCCCTTCGGCCTCGACGCCCGAAGCCAGCACCAGCGTCCAATCGGTATGATGCTCGGTCTTCCAGGCATAGTCCGCCTTGCCGTACTGAGGCACCAGACGGATGTTCTTCAACGAAAGACGACCGGCACGCACGTTCAGGTCGATCGGCCCAGCCTCCAGCAGTTGGGCGGTCACTAAGAAATGAACGGAGGCTTTCTGAGCCGCGATCCGCAGGTCGTCGCAAAAGAAAGGACGCGATTCGACCGGCAGCTCGGGCGCGATGCGCAACCCGCCGGCTTCGACCGTCACACCTTTGGCCGCATAACGATTGTGGCCGGGTTCGACGACCTGGGCTTCGCCGTGGTGCAACACGACCCGCTCGACGGAGAGATTTCCCAAACAGTCGCAAATCGCCTCCCGAATGCGTGACGCGAGGTCGGTTCCCGTCGAATCGGCCGGACGGGAGCCGTTCACGGTACAGAGGATACGGGGAGCGTGTATCTCGACGGCCCGCAAGGAGAGGTATTTGGGTCGGCCGGGAGTCGCTTTTCCGAACCGAAAACGCACGTTTCGGAGGACGATTCGGGATATCTCGGCTTCGATGGCTTCGACGCCGGGCAGAAGGGATTCCAGCCGCGAGGTGTCGCTCCGCAGGGTCACGTCGTACACGGTGACGGTACGACGCCACAGGCTGACGCCGACACGACCGACGGCGAGCTCTACGGCTCCGCCGGTGCGCTCGGCGAGGGCTTTCTCGGCCGCACGACGCAAGCGGACGCCGATCCAGCGCTCGATGCCGAGCACTACGAAGATCAACAGGGTGGCACTTCCCAACAGGATATACAGGGCGGTTCTCATAACCTGGTTTTTGGATCTCTTCCTATCCAAAATCGTACCACGGGCGCGCGGAGCGTTTTTTTATCTGCGCGGCGGTCACCCGGCGTAAAGCGTTCCAACGGCTCCGCCCCGGGCTTCCGCGATGCGGGTTTATTGAACGGATTCGGCGCGCTGCGCAGCAGCGGGAGCAGCGGCTACAACTGGTCTTCGGGAACGAGCGAAACGAATAGTCTATATCTGATTTTCGGCTTACAGAATCTTGGCACCAGCAGTGCGGATTTTCGTGCCTACGGTCTTCAGTTGCGTTGCCTCTCGGAATAAACGGGGAGAGTGGCGCGTCCCGGGCTACCGCCTCAGCAATTCGGGCGCGCTGAATAGCGTTGCCAACCACGGTTTCAACTGGTCGTCCACATCCTTCGAGGAGGGCAGTCTGGACATGCTGTTCCGTGCACAGGGCCTTAATCCCGGCAACGCGGATACACGCGCCCACGGTTTTCAGTTGCGGTGCCTCTCGGAATAAAACCGCGGGCCCGCGGTGGGTAAGGGGCTGGAGTCACTCCTATTTGCGTTTTGAGTTGAATCCCTGCGGCTCGCAGAGCCGCGCGGGCCGGACGCCTCCCCCTCGGGAGGCCCGCAAACTCACGATGTTCGTTGCGTTCCGCCCGGGCGTCCGACCCGCCCCAAAGCACAGCCCATTCTCTGCCCCCATTCTCGAGGTTCGTCCTCGGCGCGCCCCCACGCGCCGCTAATGCGTCGCTCTCGCCGAGGACGGCGGTTCTATGAACCGCAAAAGCACAACCCATTCAACCGCCCCAATTCTTGAAAGTTCGTCCTCGGCGCGCCTCCCCCGCGCCGCTAATGCGTCGCCCTCCCTGAGGACGGCGATTCCTCACGAAATCGCGCTATTCGCTCTTGGTTAAAGCTGGTCGCCGCCAGCGGTGAGTGCAACGAGCTCCGTCGAGTTGCAGCCCGCCGCATGGGGTGGCGGCGAACTGCGCGACTCTGCGAGTCGCAAAAGCTCGCCCAAGCACTACCCGTTTATCACCACATTTTGTCGGGTTCGGCCTATCGCCCCTTTGGATCGCAAGAGCAATACACCATTCACCGCCCCATTCCACAAGATTCGTCCTCAGTTCAAGCGGACGAAGCCTGCGGGGTTTAGGGTAGAGGCTGGCAGCAAAAGACGCTGTGCGTCCCTCCGCGGTCGGAGGCTTCGGCGCGCGCGACCCTAAAGGGTCGCAGAAGCTCGGCCCGGCGCGGCGCGAAAACCGTAGCCGGTTTTCGCGCCCGAAGAACAGTTGCAGCCCAAAGCTCGCCCCAGCTCTCCGCCCCGTGTTCGCCTCACTGCGGCTCCGCTTTCGCTCCGCCGCGTTTACCGTCGCCCGCTGGGATTTCATCTCGATTTTGCTGTCGCAAAATGAGCGAAATCCCTCTTTAAGTGGGCGGGCGACGGATTTTTGCGCGGAATCGTGTTTTTCGCGCGTTGTTCTTTTTTCGCGCGCCTTGCGCGATTCATCTATATTCGGCTCACGCCGAAATAGTTGAATCGCTTCTTTAGGCGGGGCGCGGCTTTGGCTACAGGAGGGTACTGCGCTCGGGCCGCGCGGGCCCCACGTCCCGTGGACGGGCGAAACTACGTTTCGCTGTGGCAGCCTCTACCCCAAGGCCGCCTCAACCCAACCTTCGTTCGCGCGCCGCCTCGTCAAGACGCTCGAGCATTCTGGCGCAGAATTTGCTGCTTGTCCCTCCGAAATCAACACGTTCGCACCATGAACCGACAAAATAGCATCCGGGCGCTCGCAGACCGGGAACGCATCTGGGACACCATCGTGATCGGCGGAGGAGCAACCGGGCTCGGAATCGCCGTCGACGCCGCCACCCGCGGATTCAGCACCCTCCTCTTCGAACAGGAGGACTTCGCCAAAGGAACCTCCAGCCGAAGCACCAAATTAGTGCACGGCGGAGTGCGCTATCTGGCTCAGGGAGACGTCGGACTCGTCCTCGAAGCCCTCAAAGAGCGCGGACTCCTGCAACGAAACGCCCCCCATCTGGTCAAAAACGAAGCCTTCGTCATCCCGTGTTACCGGTGGTGGGAAAAACCGTTCTACACCATCGGACTCACCCTCTACGACCTGATGGCCGGGCGGCTGGGACTCGGCAAATCGCTGCCCAAGAAGCGGAAAACCACCCTCGAACTCATCCCCGGCCTCCGGGCCGAAGGGCTCCGGGGCGGCGTGCTCTACCACGACGGGCAGTTCGACGACGCGCGGATGGCCGTCAATCTGGCCCAGACCGCCATGGACGCCGGCGGTTTCGTCATGAACTACGCTCGGGTGACAGGGCTGCTCAAAAAGGCGGACGGCACAGTCGACGGGGTGCGGGTCGAAGACCGACTGACGGGCGAAACGCACGAGATGCGGAGCCGGACGGTGATCAATGCGACGGGGGTCTTCGTCGATTCGATCCTGCTGATGGACAACCCGGAAGACCGGCCGATCGTTCGGCCCAGCCAGGGAATTCACCTCGTGCTGGATCGCTCGTTCCTCGGCGGGACGAACGCCGTGATGATCCCCCGGACGGACGACGGACGGGTGCTGTTCGCCGTGCCGTGGCACGACCGGGTGATCGTGGGGACGACGGACACGCTCCGCGAACACCCCGAACTGGAACCCAGAGCGTTGGACGAGGAGATTCGGTTCATCCTCGACACGGCGGGCCGCTACCTGACGCGCAAACCCACACGGGAGGACGTGCTGTCGGTCTTTGCGGGGCTCCGACCGCTGGCGGCGCCGAAAGAGGAGGGCAAAAGCACGAAAGAGATATCGCGCAGCCACAAGATCATCGTCTCGCCGTCGAACCTCATCACCATCACGGGGGGCAAGTGGACGACGTATCGCAAGATGGCGCAGGACACGGTCGACCGGGCGATCGCGCTGAATTTGCTGCCGCCGCGGGAGTGCATGACGGCTCACTACCCGATCCACGGCTACCACGGGCCGACGGATTTCGAAGCGCCGTTCTACTTCTACGGCTCGGACGAACCGAAGGTGCGGGCGTTGGCGAACGAGCGACCGGAGCTGGCCGAACGGCTCCACCCGGACTATCCTTACACGGGGGCGGAGGCAGTCTGGGCGGTGCGCGAGGAGATGGCGGTGACGGTGGAGGATGTGCTGGCGCGCAGGCTCCGGATGTTGCTGCTGGATGCCCGGGCGGCGATGGCAATGGCTCCGAGGGTGGCGGCCCTGATGGCTACGGAGCTGAGCCGCGACGAGCACTGGCAGCAGGAACAGGTCGAGGCGTTCACGGCACTGGCGGAGGGCTATCTGCTGAAATAACCGAATTTTCGTTTTTGGTGTACCCGTGCTTTGAGCCGGACAGAACTGCCGCTTTTTGGAAAAAGCGGCACCAAAACCGACGTAGCAGCCGAGTTGCCATCAAGTTTACTTGAATGGCCGAGGCGCAAGGAGGAAACCTTAAGGTAAACTTTTAGTTAGCTACGCTACTCCTTAGGCTCCGCAGTCCTTAATCTCTGCGATTGCTTTTGGGTCGGGGTTGTAGCGCGCCAAAGGTTGTGATTGCATTAAGCGCGCTACAACTCCCGGCCCAAAGAAAGTCCGAGAGTTGGACCGCCGGTAGCTTTAGGATGCGTGAGCATCCTCTAAAGTTTCTTTGGTTCTTTCTGTTCACAGAAAGAACAGTCCCCTCAAACCCGAAGAACGAAGACACATACACAAATTCATCATGGCAACCGAACTGACACAGAAATACATTTTGGCCCTGGACCAGGGAACCACCTCCTCGCGCGCGATCATCGTCGACCACGCCGGGAACATCGTAGCCTCCGCCCAGAAGCCCTTCGAACAGATCTTCCCGCGGCCCGGATGGGTCGAGCACGACCCCAGCGAGATCTGGTACACCCAGTCCTCCGTCGCCGCCGAAGCCGTTGCCAAAGCCGACCTCACGGGGCTCGACATCGCCTGCATCGGGATCACCAACCAACGCGAAACCACCATCGTGTGGGATCGCGAGACCTCGCTGCCCATCTACAACGCCATCGTGTGGCAGGATCGGCGCACGGCCGACTACTGCGAGCTCCTCAAACGCGAGGGACGGGCCGAAACGATTCGGGCCAAAACCGGCCTGATGCTCGACGCCTACTTCTCGGCCACGAAAATCAAGTGGATCCTCGACCACGTCGAAGGCGCCCGCGAGCGGGCCGAAAAGGGAAAACTCTGTTTCGGAACCGTGGACAGCTGGATCGTCTGGAAGTTCACCCGCGGTCGGGTGCACGTCACCGACGTGAGCAACGCCTCGCGGACGATGCTCTTCAACATCCACACCTTAGCATGGGATCGGGAGCTGCTGGAGCTGTTCGACATTCCGGAATCGATGCTCCCGACGGTGCGCGACAGCAGCGAAATCTATTGCGACACGGCCACGACGCTCTTTTCGACCAAGATTCCGATCTCGGGCATCGCAGGCGACCAGCAGGCGGCTCTGTTCGGACAGCTCTGCACCGAGCCGGGGATGGTCAAGACCACTTACGGGACGGGGTGTTTCATGATGGCGAACACGGGCGAACAGGCGGTGGCGTCGAAGAACCGCCTCCTGACGACCATCGCGTGGCGGATCGGCGGCCGGGTGACCTATGCGCTGGAGGGGAGCGCCTTTGTGGGCGGGGCCGTGATCCAGTGGCTGCGGGACGCGGTGCATGTGGTGAAGTCGTCGGCCGAGACGGAGGAGCTGGCGGAGTCGGTGCCGGACAATGGCGGGGTCTACTTCGTCCCGGCTCTGACGGGGCTGGGGGCGCCCTACTGGGATCAGTATGCGCGGGGCACGATCGTGGGGATCACGCGGGGCACGACGTCGGCCTACTTGGCGCGGGCGGCGCTCGAAGGGATCGCCTACGAGGTGTACGACATTCTGGGGGCGATGGAGAGCGACGTGGGTTCGCTGGCTCGTGAGATGCGGGTGGACGGGGGCGCGGTGGCGAACAATTTCCTGATGCAGTTTCAGGCGGATATCTCGCGGGAGAATATCCTGCGGCCTCTGACGCTGGAGTCTACGGCGATGGGAGCGGCGTTTCTGGCGGGGTTGGCGGTGGGTTACTGGAAGGGGCTGGACGAGTTGCAACAGCTCTGGAAGCTGGATCGGGCTTTCGCACCGCTCATTCCGGAACCGGAGGCGGAACGGCTGCTGGCGGACTGGCATCGGGCGGTCGAAAGGGCCAGAGGCTGGGCCAAAGAGAAGTAGGTCGAGCCCTGTTTATTCCGAGAGGCAACGCAACGGAAAACCGTGGCCGCGATAGTGCGCGTTGCTGGGGTAGAGGTACTGCGTGTAGAAGTCCAAATACCGCACCGTGACGTCGTCCGTCACCGGCGTACACGCCCAACTGTACCCGTTGCGGCCGACGTCCCACAACGCGCCCTCGATG
>NZ_JBQIQO010000015.1:27195-34632 GCF_056799795.1 Rikenella sp. | reverse complement strand
CGTCCCCGTCGGCCCGGGGCGGGTTTAGGCGGTTCGCTGCCAGCGGTGAATGCAACGAGCTCCGACGAGTTGCAGCCCGCCGCGTGGGGTGGCGGCGAACTGCGCGGCTCAAAGAGCCGCAGGGAGTTAGAACAAGAGCAGAGGCTGCTTTTCTTTAGGGTAGACCCGGCCCGTTTCGGGTAGAGGCTGCCAGTAAAACGCCCTGTGGGCGCGTTTATTCCGAGAGGCAACGCAACTGAAGACCGTGAGCCCGGTCGTACCCGCCGCTGGAGTTGAGCTCCTGCGTGTTGAAGTCCAAGAACATGCCGTTAGTTTCGTTGGCTGAGCACGAATAACTATAACCGTAATTTCCGTTGTAGTACAAAGTTCCCATATGGCTATAGCGGTTGCCCGGGGCGGGCCACTCTCCCCGTTTATTCCGAGAGGCAACGCAACGGAAAACCGTGGCCACGACTATCCGTGGCATTGTCTTTAAAACGTTGCGGAAAGAAATTCAGATTGATCCCATAGGTATGATCGACTGCGGAAGACCAGCTAAAACCGCTTCCGCCGTTATTTACCGCAGTACCCGTCGTTGCGTTGCGGTTGCCCGGGGCGGGATTAGGTTGTTTTTTATGTTTTTACCCGTATTTCCTATCGACCCCCGAGGGGCTTCGCCGCTGGGCGACGAGGCCGGTGGTTCGGAGAACCGCAAAAGCATAGTCTATCTATTCGTCCTCGGCGCGCCCCTCTCGCGCCGCTGATGCGTCGCCCTCCCCGAGGACGGCGATTCTGCGAATCGCGCTACTCGCTCTCGGACCAAATTCCAGCCCAAAGCTCGTCCCCATGCTCGGCCCAGCGCAGCACGAAAACCGTTTCCGGTTTTCGTGCCCGAAGAACAATCGCAGCCCAAAGCCCAGCCCAATTCTCCGTCCCGTGTCCGCCTCACTGCGGCTCCGCTTGCGCTCCGCCGCTTTTTGCCGTCGCCCGCGGCAATTCTTGCCGGATTGGCCGAGTGCCAACCGGCAGAATATGCCATCTTAAGCGGGCGGGCGACGGGGGTTTTTGCGCAAAGTCGATTTTTTCGCGCGCCTTGCGCGATTCATCTATATTCGGCTCACGCCGAAATAGTTGAATCGCTTCTTTAGGCGGGGCGCGCGTCTTTGGCTACGGGAGAGGACTGCGCTCGGGCCGCGCGGGCCCCACGTCCCGTGGACAGGCGAAACTACGTTTCGCTGCGGCCGCCTCTACCCCCAATTCTTTGTCCGCGCGCTGGCGGAAATCTTATTCAAACGCGAACTACGCGTTTGAATGATTTCCTTTTCCAGCAGTCGCGCGCGGTCGAGCTTCGACCCGCCTGAAACTGCCCTGCGCGGGCGGCGGACGGCTAATAAGGCAAAGACAACCCTAACAAAACGCCCGATGGGCGCACCGGCGGGACGGGAAATGCTTACGCATTTCAACTACCAGCCTCGGCCCAACCCATTCCCTCGCCGCGCACGCTGGACACAAAATATTTATGATATTTGTATCTGCAACCCTACGGAAAACCCATGAAAATCGTAATCGACGACAAAATTCCCTTTATCCAAGGCGTGTTCGAACCTTATGCCGAAACGGTCTACCTGCCCGGCGGAGCGATCGACGCCGATACGGTGCGAGAAGCCGACGCACTGATCATCCGGACACGCACGGCCTGCGACGCGGCACTGCTGGCCGGGAGCCGGGTGCGGATAATCGCCACGGCGACCATCGGTTACGACCATATCGACACGGACTATTGCCGCAGGGCGGGAATCGAGGTGGCGACGGCGGCCGGATGCAATGCGCGAGGGGTGCTTCAGTGGGTTTGCGCTGCATTGGAGGCCCTCGACGTGCGACCGGAGGAGACGACCCTCGGGATCGTGGGTGTAGGACATGTGGGCGAAGCGGTGCGGCAGACGGCAGAGGAGGCGGGATTCGACGTGATATGTTGCGATCCGCCGAGGGTGCGGCGAGGCGAGGCGGGAACCGAACGGTTCGTTGCGCTGGAGGAGCTGCTCGAACGGGCGGATGCCGTGACGGTGCATGTGCCGCTGGACGAGACGACGCGGGAGATGGCTTCGGAGGCCTTTTTCGCCGGAGCGAAACGGGGGATGGTCTTTCTGAATAGTTCGCGGGGGGAGGTCGTCCGTGGAACAGCTCTGAAAGAGGCTTTGCGGAGCGGTCGGGTTTCGCGAGCCGCGCTGGACGTCTGGCCTCACGAACCGCTGATCGACAAAGAGTTATTAGCTCTATCCTCGATCGCGACGCCGCACGTGGCGGGGTATTCGCTACAGGGAAAAGCGATGGGAACGGCACTGGCGGTGCGGGCGGTGGCGGCGTTCCTGGGGCTTCCGATAGCGGACGACTGGTATCCGGCGGAGGCGCCGAAACGACATCCGCGCTCCGGGCTGACGTGGGAGGAGATCACGACGGGAATGGCGCAACACTACGATATCCGGGCCGACGACGCGGCTTTACGCGCGGCTCCGGAGCGGTTCGAGGAGCTGCGGGGAAATTATCGGTTCCGGCCGGAATTTTTCTAATCCACACAAACTATTTCAGCATGAAAATCTACACACGAAAAGGGGACGACGGAACGACTTCGCTGGTGGGAGGAGCCCGGGCACCGAAAGACGACGCACGGATCGAGGCTTACGGAACGGTGGACGAGTTGATGGCTCACACAGGATATTTACATGATTTACTGAACATTAAACATGCTACGCCTCGGGCGCAACTGGAATGGGTGCTCGACCGGCTGATGAGTTGCGCTTCGTTGCTGGCGGCGGAGGGAGAGGTGGGAAAACGCCTGCCGCAGGTCTATGCCGAGGATATCGCCCGGCTGGAGCGGGAGATCGACGGCCTGTTGGCGGAGCTTCCCGAGTTACAACATTTTACGCTCCCCTGCGGGGCGCCGGTGGTGTCGTATGCGCACGTCTGTCGGACGGTGTGTCGGCGGGCGGAACGACGGGTGGTCGGCGCGGCAAAACGTTATCCGGAGGTTCCGGAGGTGGTTCGGGAGTTTCTGAATCGGTTGTCGGACTACTTTTATGCTTTGGGGCGATACCTGGGGCAGGCGGAAGGGGCAACGGAGGTGCGGTGGGAGCCGCGGGTCTGAGTCCTTTTTCGGAGAGGGCGGAGGGTGACGGGCCGCCCCGAGCTTCCGCAATGCGGGCAACAATGGGCGATTGGGAGATTTGATGGGGGGCGGTCGCTATGGCTGTAACTGGTCGGCGACGGTCAGCGGTATCCACGGCCGGTTTTTATGGTTCAGTTCGCAAGACCTGAACATCGGCAGTGCGGATAACCGTGCTCTCGGTATTCAGTTGCGCTGCCTCTCGGAATAAACGAGAATGCGGAGGCATTGGGGTAGAAGCGGCCAATAGAACGTCCTGTGGGTGCGCCCCGGGCTTCCGCCCGCGGGAAACGGGCGACCTGGTGAACGTCGGCAACTACGGGTTCAGCTATTCGTCGTCGGTGAGCGGCAGCAATGGGGTGTACTTGAGTTTCCACGTGACGCACCTCAATCCCAGCCACGCGGACGGCCGCGGCTACGGTCTTCAGTTGCGTTGCCTCTCGGAATAAACAGGGCAGGTGCTGTGTCTTTTTAATGACAACTTCCTTTGGGAACTGCCTCCTGCGGTTCGCAGAACCGCCCGGGCCGGACGCCTCCCCACGGGAGGCCCGCAATGTTCGCATGCTCACTGCGGCCACTCCCGGGCGTCCGACCCGAATCAATTCCAGCCTAATGCCCCCAACCTTTCGGGTTCGGCCTCACCCTGTTTGCAGCTGTTCACCGCCAGCGGAGGCGCAACGAGCTCCGACGAGTTGCAGTCCGCCGCGTGGGGGGGCGGCGAACTGCGCGACCCAAAGGGTCGCAAGAGCAATGCCCAAAGCACGGCCAAAAGCAAGACCCAACTTATCGCCCAAATTTCAGCCCCATGCTCGGCCCGACGCGGCTCAAAAACCGATTGCGGTTTTCGAGCCCAAAGAACTGTCACAGCCCCAAGCACAGCCCAATTCTCCGCCCCGTGTCCGCCTCACTGCGGCTCCGCTGTCGCTCCCCGCATTTCCGTCGCCCGCGGCAATTCTTGCCGGATTGGCCAAGCGCCAACCGGCAGAATATACCTTCTTAAGCGGGCGGGCGACGGATTTTGTGTGCGATCAAGTTTTTTCGCGCGCCTTGCGCGATTCATCTATATTCGGCTCACCGCCGAAATAGCCGAATCGCTTCTTTTGGCGGCGGCGCGCGGCGAGCTTTGACCCGTCTGAAACTGTCGCTTTCTTTCAAGAAAGCGACGCCTCCAACCACCGCGCGGTAGCCCTAACATCAAACATGAGGAAACCCTACCGATTCGAGCGGAGGCAAAGATTGGCCAGCTTGTAGAGCACCCGCGCGCCGACGTTCGCATTCCACTCGCCGTCGCCCGCCTGCGGAGCCACCTCCGTCAGGTCGAACCCCACGATGCGACGCCCCGACTCCACCAGACTCGCCAACAGATAGACCGCCTCCCGGTACGAAAGTCCCCCGGGAACCGGAGTCCCCGTCCCCGGACAGTTGTCCGGCGAGAGACCGTCGATGTCGAAACTCACATAAACGTTCTCCGGCAACCGGTCGACGATCGACGCACACTGCGCCCCCCAGGAGAGCCCCTCGAACGCGTTACGAGCCAACGTATAGTCGTCGAACTGTACCACCCGGCCCTGCGAATCCGCCGCCAACTCGACCTCCGCACCGCAGAAATCCCGAATTCCCACCTGCACCAACCGCGATACCTCGGGCAGCTGCAAAGCGTTGTACATAATCGAAGCATGCGAGTAGGCAAATCCCTCGTAAGCCACGCGCAAATCGGCGTGGGCATCGATGTGCAGCATGCCGAAATCCCTCCCCTCGCCTGCCATGCGGGCCGCTACGGCCCGCATCAGACCGAGCGGCGTGCTGTGGTCGCCCCCCACCAGCCCCACCAAACGACCGGACTCCAAAAACGACGAAGCCTGTCCAAACACAAGGTCGTTCAGGCGCGCCGAACCGGCATTGACCGCCTCCAGCGATGCCGCGATCGCCGGATCGGTCGCCGCGCCTCCCTCTTCGAGGTGCGCAATCACCCGTTCCGCCTCAGTCCGAAGCCGTTCCGAAGCCGATGCGATCCACGGATCGGCCGGTGCGGTCGCAATCCCGCGCCGCCAACCCTCCGGATAATGGGCGTCGCGCAGTTCTACCTGGGTCGAAGCGGCCAGAATCGCCTCCGGCCCGGCTGCCGTCCCGCCGTTATACGAAACGGTCACGTCCCAAGGCACGGAGAGCAGCACCAGTTCCGCCTCGTCCTCCGCGAAGGGCAGTCCGAAATAGTTTCCGTTGGCCACCCCGGTATCGTCGGGCGAAAAAGCACTCAAATCCTTAGTTACAAATTCTTTACCTTCTCCAGTCATAGTTTTTCAAAGCAGCGGTGAGACAGATGAACGGCGGATTTTCGAGCGACTCTTCGTTATACCGCAATTCGTCGCCGGCCAGCGACCGCACGACGGCTCCGGCTCCGCGCGCAATGGCTTCACCGGCGGCGGTGTCCCACTCCGAGGTGGGCGTGGTTCGCAGGTAGCAGTCCACTGCTCCTTCGGCCACGAGGCACATTTTCAAGGAGCTGCCGTACTCGACGATGCGAATCTCACCGAGTTGTTGCTGTAGCCGAAGGATCTCCTCTTTGACGTGTTCGGTCTCGTGCGAACGGCTCACGGCGACGCGCAACGGGGTATTCCGCCCGGCAACCAGCGGCAGGCGTTGCGCGTCGCGAAACAGTTGGCCGATGGTGAACGAGGCGCTCATCTCGGGCCGGACGCCTGTCCGGCAGAAGGCGCCGCGGTCGGGATCGCTGAAATAGAGGGTCTCGGTGGTGGGCAGGTAGATCACGCCCAGGAAAGGCCGGTTGTCGACCATCAGGGCGATATTGACGGTGAATTCGCCGTTCCGTTTGATGAACTCTTCGGTGCCGTCGAGGGGGTCGATGAGCCAATAGAGGTCCCACCCGCGCCGTTCGTCGAAATAGAGGTCTCGGCCCTCTTCCGAAAGCAGGGGAATCCGGGTGGCGCTCAGGTAGTGCTGGATGAGCCGGTGGGCTTCGCGGTCGGCGATGGTGATGGGGGTGCTGTCGGCTTTGAGGCCGACGAAGAAGTCGTCGTACCGGGTATAAATCTCCATGATTTTGGCTCCGGCACGGATGGCGGCGTTATAGGCCTGAACCAGAAAAAAGTCGGTTTGTTCTCGCTCTATCATGACTCACTGTATAATAAACTTACTTTTTACAAAAACGCGGCGCGGCGGGCGCGGGGAATATATGGGAGGGTCCGTTTTCGAGTGCCGGACGGCCCCGCCCCGGGCTACCGCGGCGGCAACGATGGCGGGTTATGGAGTATCAGCGACGGCGGATACAGTTGGTCGTCCGCTGTCAGCGACATTTACAGTCTGGGCTTGAACTTTCATGCGCTGTACCTTAGTTCCAACGACATCTGCGGACGCGGTTACGGTCTTCCGTTGCGTTGCCTCTCGGAATAAACAGAGACGTATTGCTTGGGGTGGAGGCGGCCATGGGTACAGGGCCGGTTCGCTTGCCGGGCGGCGCGCCCCGGGCTTCCGCAACCGCAATACTTCCGGAGCACTGGGCAGTGTCGGAAGCAGTGGCTACTGTTATTCGTCATCGGTGAACGGCACCAATGGCATGGATTTAGATTTCAGTACAAGGCATTTCAATCCCGGCTACGCGGGTAACCGGGGCGACGCTTTTCAGTTGCGTTGCCTCTCGGAATAAACGCGCCCAAAGGGCGTTTTACTGGCCGCCTCGGCCTAAATAACCGGCAGCCTCTACCCTACTTTATTTGACCTTGGGCGGTCGGACGCCCGGGAGGCACAGCAACTCTCGACGCGCGAGCGGCGTGTTGCGGGCCGGCGCCTGCCCACGGGCGGCCCGCGCGACTCTGCGAGTCGCAAGAGCATTACCCCCTTTTATGAGAAATCTGTCTTTCGGTTTCGGGCTGCGCGCTCCGGGGGTGGGCCGAACGGCCCAGCGCGCAAGCCCGGCGGTTCTACGAACCGCAAAAGCACGGCCCAAAGCACAACCAAAAGCTCGCCCCAAATCTGTCGAGTTCGGCCTGTCGCCCATCCCCCCGAGCGGCAAAGCCGCTGGGCGACGAGGCCGGCGATTCCTCACGGAATCGCGCTATTCGCTCTTAGCCTATAGCAATTCGCTGCCAGCGGTGAGTACAACGAGCTCCGACGAGTTGCAGTCCGCCGCGTGAGATGGCAGCGAACTGCGCGGCTCAAAGAGCCGCAGAAGCACAACCAACAAGTTCAGCCTTGTCGCCCGCGCGGGCCGAAGACTGCGGGGCCCACAGCAACGTCAGTTGCGGGCCTCCGCGGCGAGAGGCTTCGGCCCGCGGGGCTCT
>NZ_JBQIQO010000015.1:0-27185 GCF_056799795.1 Rikenella sp. | reverse complement strand
CCCCCCCCCCCGCGGCTCTGCGAGCCGCAAAAGCACTGCCCCGTGTACGCCTCACTGCGGCTCCGCTGTCGCTCCGCCGCATTTGCCGCCCGCTGGGATTTCATCTCGATTTTGCTGACGCAAAACGAGCGAAATCCCCATTTAGGCAGGCGGGCGACGGAGTTCGCGCGCCGTTCTTTGTTCGCGCGCCTGGGGAAATCTTGTCCAAAGCGCAAGTCGCTTTGAATGATTTCCTACTCCGGCGGTCGCGCGCGGTCGAGCTTTGTCCCGTCTGAAACTGCCCTGCGCGGGCGGCGTCCGGGTGACCCCGGCGGGACGGAGCGAAACTACGTTTCGCTTACTTGTTTACTTCGCCCTATTCTCTGTTCGCGCGCCTTGCGCGATTCATCTATAATTCGGCTACCGCCGAAATAGTTGAATCGCTCCTTTCGACGGATGCTAACGCATCCTAAAGCTGCCGACGGCCCAAATCCCTAAAACGCGCAGCACGGCGATCCAGTTCTTCGTTCCGCAGCCCCAACCCCATCAAAAAACAGGCCACGAAAAACCGCCTACTTCGGCGCCTGACGGTAAAGGTAGACCCCGATCGCGGCATAAATCACGTTCGGAAGCCAAACGGCTATCACCGGAGGCAGCATTCCCCCTTTGGCAAACTCGCCCGTAAAACGCATCAACACGATATAGGTGAAACAGAGCGTGATCCCCACCCCGATATGCAGCCCCGTCCCGCCACGCACTTTGCGCGACGAGAGCGACACCCCGATCAAAGTCAACACGAACGTTGACAACGGATAAGCCCACCGCGAATAGGCCTCGATCTGGAAAATCGGCACCATGTCCGACCCTTTGGCCTGCTGCTGGCGGATGAAACGCCGCAAACGCACCGAGTTCATCGTCTGAACGAGGTTCTGCGTCCGCCCCAGCTCGGCAGCGATCAGGTTGATCGCCGTGTCCAACGGCGTGGTGTATTTCGTCAGTATTTCGCGCTCCCCCTCATAGTGCCGCGTGAAGTATTTCGAAGCCTTCCACCGTCCCGTCAAGGTGTCGAACCGGACGTTCTGCGCTTCGAGCGTGCTGACGATATTCCCGCCGTCGTAACTCTCGATGGCGAAGTATTCGGCCACTTTGCTCTTGTCCTGAAACCCCCGGATGTAGACGAACGTCCCGGGTTCGAGCTGCCGGTAGATGTGGGGTTCGTAAGCCGATTTGTGTTTCCCCATGTACTTCGCCTCGAAAGCCAGCCGCCGGGCATTGGCCTCGGGAATCAGAAAGAGGTTCAGGCTCAGGCTCAGAACGGTGATCAGCAGGGCCGAGACGAAGTAAGGCCACATGAGCCGCCGAAAACTGACGCCGCTCGACAGAATGGCGATGATTTCGGTGTCGTAGGCCATCTTCGAGGTGAAGAAGATGACGGCGATGAAGGTGAAGAGTCCGCTGAACTGGTTGATGAAATAGGGGATGAAATTGACGTAGTAGTCGAGCAGAATGGCCGACACCGGGGCATGTCCCTCCAGGAAGTCGTCGATTTTCTCGGCGGCGTCGAAGATGACGACGATCAGGATGATCAGACCGATGGCAAAGAGATATGTCCCCAGAAACCGGCGCATGATGTACCGGTCGATGATCTGCAGTTTGAGTTTCTTGAGTAGTCGTATCATAGCCTCCGGCCCAGTTTTTCGACCATTTCGGCCTTCCATGCGGCAAAATCGCCCGCCACGATCCGCTGCCGCGCCTCGCCCACGAGCCACAGATAAAAGCCCAGATTGTGCAGCGACGCAATCTGCGCCGCCATCATCTCGCCGGCGACGGTCAGGTGGCGCAGATAAGCCTTCGTATAAGCCGTATCCACGAAGGTGTGCCCCATCGGATCGATGGGCGAGAAATCCTCCGCCCACTTTTGGTTACGGATATTAATGATCCCTTCGGAGGTGAAGAGCATCCCGTTGCGCCCGTTGCGCGTCGGCATCACGCAGTCGAACATGTCCACGCCCCGTTCGATCGCCTCCAAAATATTGATCGGCGTCCCCACGCCCATCAGGTACCTCGGCCGGTCGGAGGGGAGGATTTCGTTCACGACCTCGATCATCTCGTACATCACCGGCGCGGGTTCCCCCACCGCCAGCCCGCCGATGGCATAGCCGTCGGCGTCGAACTGCCGGACGAATTCGGCCGATTTCCGACGCAGGTCGGCATAGGTGCATCCCTGCACGATCGGAAAGAGGGACTGGTGGTAGCCGTACGGGCAATCGGTCTTGACGTATTGCGCAAAACAGCGTTCGAGCCACCGTGCCGTCCGGTCCCACGATTTCGAGGCGTAGTCGTACTCCGCCGTCCCCGGCGGACACTCGTCGAAGGCCATCATGATATCGGCTCCGATCAGGCGCTGGGTGTCGATCACGTTCTCGGGCGTAAACAGATGCCGCGAGCCGTCGATATGGGACTGGAAGCGGCACCCCTCTTCGGTCAGTTTCCGGATGCCGGTGAGCGAGAAGACCTGGAATCCGCCGCTGTCGGTCAGAATGGGGCCGTCCCACCCCGCGAACCGATGCAGACCGCCGGCTTTATATAAGGTGTCGGTTCCGGGCCGCAGGTAGAGGTGGTAGGTGTTTCCGAGGATGATCCGGGCGCGGACTTCGTCGCGGAGGTCGCGGTGGAAGACGCCTTTGACGCTGCCGACGGTGCCGACGGGCATGAAAATCGGGGTGGGTATCTCGCCGTGGTCGGTGCGGAGCATGCCGGCTCGGGCCCGGGAGTTGGGATCGGTATGTTGGAGGGTGAAACGCATGGTGTCTTTCTAAACGCAAATGTAGGGCTTTTATTCTTTCGGCCCCGGTACGGAGGCGAAATTTCCCGACGCTGGCGCTAAATTGACAAGTCGACCGCAAGGCCGGTTGTTTGGGGTAGCCGTCGGGCAGAGGCGTCTGGTATTTAGGGTAAATCCGGCCGTCTTTCGAGTGTTTCGCGTCCCTGTTTATTCCGAGAGGCAACGCAACTGAAGACCGATAGCCCGGCCGGGTGTGCTGCTGGGGTTAGAACCGGCCGTATAGATGTCCAGACAGACTCCGCTGGTACCGCTGATTGCGGAAGACCAGTTATACCCGCAGTTACCGACGCCGTTCAACGCGCCGGAAATATGGCGGCGGAAGCCCGGGGCGGGGTCTCTCCTGCCCGTTTATTCCGAGAGGCAACGCAACTGAAGACCGTGGCCACGGCTGCTCACGTAGCTGGGACTGAGGTACTGCGTGTAGAAGCCCAAGAACACGCCGCTAGTCCCGCTAAAGGAGGAAGACCAACTGTACCCGTCGTAGCCGACGTACGTCAGAGCGCCCAATCGCCCGTCATTGCCTGCGTCGCGGAAGCCCGGGGCGGGGACGCTGGGCATTTTGCTGACAGCTTTTACACCTTTTGGCGATGTCTTTCCTAACTGTCCCAAGGCCTGCGACCTTTACGGGTCGCAAAAGAACGGCTCAAAGCGAGACCAACTGTTCGCTCCCATTCACCACTCCATTCTCAGAAATTCGTCCTCGGCGCGCCCCCCACGCGCCGCTGATGCGTCGCTCTCGCCGAGGACGGCGATTCCTCACGGAATCGCGCTATTCGCTTTTGGTTTAAGCGGGTCGCCGCCAGCGGAGAGCAGCAACGAGCTCCGCGAAGTTGCAGTCCGCCGCGTGGGGTGGCGGCGAACTGCGCGCCCCAAAGGGTCGCAAAAGCACAGCCCCAAGCACTGCCCCGTGTCCGCCTCACTGCGGCTCCGCTTGCGCTCCGCCGCTGCCGCTCAGCACTTGAAAGATGGGCGTATCTACTCCTAAACGTCGCCCGTGGCAATTCTTGCCGGATTGGCCGAGAGCCAACCGGCAGAATATGCCCTCTTAAGCGGGCGGGCGACGGGGTTTTCGCGAGCGGATCGAATTTTTTCACACGTCGTTCTTTGTTCGCGCGCCTTGCGCGATTCATCTATATTCGGCAATGAGCCGAAATCGCTGAATCGCTTCTTTTGGCGGGGCGCGCGTCTGTCCTACAGGAGGGTACTGCCCTTACGCCGGGCGGGCGGTGCCTCCCGGCACTCGGAATGGGCAGCCTCTACCCCAAGGCCGCCTCTACTCCCGTTCTCCATTCGCGCGCCCCGCCTAAAGGAGCGCGCGGTCGAGTTTTGTCCTGCCTCGAACTGTTCTCTTTGTGAACAAAGAGAACAGAAAAACTTTAGACGGATGCTGATGCATCCTCAAACTGCCGGCGGCCTTAACCAATACGACAGCCTCGGCCCAACCCTATGTCTGCGCGACTCTCTCATAGCGAAAGAGATATAAACAACAGATTTTCTTCGAGTTAAAATCTCGGCTTAAAAAAATCTCGCGAAACGGAACGAAATTGCACGCTCTTTGCAACACTGTGTCGCGAACCGACAACACGTCGTCCGAAGGCTCGCTCCCCCGGCCCCCATCGAGAAACCGGCCGAAGCCTGCTTCGAACGACCGAACGTCCCGGATACCACCATTTACGACGAAAGAATTATCGAACCGAAAATCAAGTTATTCATTCTCTAAAACCTATCCGATCATGGCAAGTTCTACCAAATCCACCGCGGTCAAGCTCAGCGTGATGACGCTGGCCATCATGAACATCGCCGCCGTGGTGAGCCTACGGGGGCTTCCGGCCGAAGCCACCTACGGACTCAGTTCCGCGTTTTACTACCTCTTCGCCGCCATCGTCTTCCTGATCCCGACGGCGCTCGTGGCTGCCGAACTGGCCGCCATGTTCTCCTCCAAGCAGGGCGGCGTCTTCCGCTGGGTGGGCGAAGCCATGGGAACCCGGGCCGGATTCCTCGCCATCTTCCTCCAGTGGGTCGAAAGCACCATCTGGTTCCCCACCGTGCTCACCTTCGGAGCCGTCTCCATCGCCTTTATCGGCATGAACGAAGTCCACGACATGACCCTCGCCTCGAACAAACTCTATACGCTGATCGTCGTGCTGGCCATCTACTGGATCGCGACCTTCATCTCGCTCAAAGGCTTGGGGTGGGTCGGTAAGGTCTCGAAAATCGGAGCCATGGTCGGCACCATCATTCCGGCCGGGCTGCTGATCGTCTTCGGCGTGATCTACATCGCCACCGGAGGACAGAACCACATGGACATGAGCCAGAGCTTCTTCCCCGACCTCTCGAAATTCGACAACCTCGTCCTCGCCTCCAGCATCTTCCTCTTCTATGCCGGGATGGAGATGATGGGCGTCCACGTGATGGATGTCAAGAATCCCGACCGGAACTATCCGAAAGCCATCTTTATCAGCGCCGCCGCTACCGTGCTGATCTTCGTGCTCGGCACCTTCGCCCTGGGCTTCGTGGTGCCCGCCAAGGACATCAACCTGACCCAGTCGCTGCTGGTCGGCTTCGACGGCTACCTGAAATACCTCCACCTGACGTGGGCGACCCCGGTGATCGCCGTGGCACTGGCCTTCGGCGTGCTGGCGGGCGTGCTGACCTGGGTGGCCGGCCCTTCGAAAGGGATCTTCACCGTCGGACGCTCGGGCTACCTGCCGCCGTTCTTCCAGAAGACCAACAAACTGGGCGTGCAGAAGAATATCCTCTACATCCAGGGCGGGGTGGTGACCCTGCTGGGGCTCCTGTTCGTCATCATGCCGTCGGTGCAGTCCTTCTACCAGATACTCTCGCAGCTGACGGTCCTGCTCTACCTCATCATGTACATGCTGATGTTCGCCTCGGCCATCGTGCTGCGCTACCGGATGCCGAAGGAACAACGCCCGTTCCGGATCGGTCGCCAGGGCAACGCGCTCCTGTGGCTGGTCGGCGGTGTCGGGTTCTGCGGCTCGCTGCTGGCCTTCGTGCTGAGCTTCGTGAAGCCGGGCTCCATCTCGGGCATCAGCAACGGCATGTGGTTCGGGGTGCTGATCGTCGGGGCGGTGATCGTGGTGGCCACGCCGTTCATCATCTACGCGCTGCGCAAACCGAGCTGGCGCGACCCGAACTCCGATTTCCAACCGTTCCACTGGGAAACTCCCGCTGCGACGCCGGCGCCCGGAACGGCCGATTCGAAAACCCACTAATTCACTCTATTATATAACCTTTTAAAAACTTATCTGTTATGAAAACAAATGCAAGCAACGCAGCAGCCAAAGTAGCTTTGGCTGGAGCAAAAAGCAAACTGAAAGACGCCGGAAAAGCGGTAAAAGATGCGGCTTCGGATGCGGCTACGGCTGTGTCGATCAAGGCCGGACAGGTCAAAGAAACGGTCAAAGAAAAAGCGGCCCAAATGAAAGAGGCTGTGAAAGAAAAGGCCGAACAGGTCAAAGAAACGGTCAAGGAGAAAACCGATCAGGCGAAGGAAAAGGCCGGACATATGAAGGAAACGGTCAAAGAAAAGGCGGATCAGGTCTCCGAAACGGTCAAGGAGAAGGTGAACAAGGGGGTGGCTACGGCTGCTACGGCGGTCTCGGCGGCGGCGCACAAGGTCGGTGAAAAGGCGGACGAGGTGGGCGAAAATGCCAAGAAAAAAGGCGCGTGCAAAAGCTGTAAAAAATAACATGTAATTATCCGATCTGTTTTTTCTGTGTTCCGTTCTTTGTCCTGTATGGAACCGTACCTTTCTTGAAAGAAAGGTACCCAAAGAACTTCCATGAAGCTACGCTACGCCTTAGGCTCCGCAGGCCTCATTCTTCGTGATTGCTTTTGGGTCGGGGCAACGGCGCGCTAATGCGAGTTAAACCCTATGCGCGCCGTTTGCTCCCGGCCCAAAGAAGAGTCCAAGAATCGGGCCGCCGGCAGCTTTAGGATGCGAAGCATCCGTCGAAAGTTTTTTTGGTTCTTTTTGTTCACAAAAAGAACAGTTCGAGCCGGGGCAATGAATGGAGCATAGAAAAACAGATCGGATAAAATTTCAGGTTATGAAAAAGACGATTTCGACCTCATCACTTCGGGCCTTGGTAGCCGAGGCCTACGACCAGGTGAAGAGCGCCACCGGAGGTGCGAACGCCGACTATATTCCCTATCTGGCCAACGTGCCCTCCGACCTGTTCGGGATCGCGTTGTGTCTTCCGAACGGCGAGTTGATCGAAGCCGGCGACACGGACTATGTCTTCGGCATCGAATCCATCTCGAAAGTGCACACCGCCGTGCTGGTTTTGCGCCAGTCGGGTGCCGACGAGCTGCTCGCGAAGATCGGCGCCGACGCGACGGGGCTTCCGTTCAACTCCATCATGGCGATTCTGCTCGAAAAAGACCACCCGAGTACGCCGTTGGTCAATTCGGGAGCCATTTCGGCCTGTAGCCTGGTGAAACCGGTGGGCAATGCCGACGCCAAGTGGCAGGCCATCGTGGATAACATGACCGATCTGTGCGGTTCCCCGCTGGTTTTGCAGCAGGAGCTCTACAAGTCAGAAACAGCCACCAACTTCAACAACAAGTCGATCGCGTGGCTGCTGAAGAACTACGACCGGATCTACGACGATCCGGATATGTCGCTGGACCTCTACACGCGCCAGTGTTCGATGGGAGTGACGGCGCGCCAGCTGGCCGTTGCAGGTTGTACGATCGCTTCGTACGGTATGAACCCCGTGACGAAACAGCAGGTTTTTCCGTCCGCTCTGGCCCCGAAGATCGTGGCGTTGATCGCCGCGGTGGGCTTCTACGAACACACGGGCGATTGGATGTATACCAGCGGAATCCCGGCTAAGACGGGTGTCGGAGGCGGCATCATGGGCGTTCTGCCCGGTGGGTTTGGAATCGCCGCCTTCGCCCCGCCGCTCGACGACGCCGGCAACTCGGTGAAAGCGCAGCTCGCCATCAAGTACATTACCCAGCATCTGGGCGTGAACGTGTACGGGGGCGACAGTATCGAGATTACGGCATAGCTTTCGCCGGACGTTGCGCACGGTTCGACCGGTCGTTTGCGGCATCGGGCATTCCTCCGGCGCGAACGGGCACAACGTTTGTGTTGTCCGACGCGAATGGGGTTCCTCCCGTCCTTCCCTCTGAACGAGGCCAAGGGCGGGAGGAACTTTTTTGTGTGCGAGGGGGACTCGGGGCGCCTCAACTTTCCAACCGCCCACCAAAAAAAGAAACGGAGCGTTCCGTCAGGAACGCTCCGTAAATCGATAAAATAGACGTCCGCCGCCCGTCTATCCCCTACTTCGCCGCCTTGCAGCGGTACGATGCCCGGTATTTCCCCTTCACGAAAGCCGCCAGCTTCGATTTAATCAGGTTCTTGCGCAACGGCGCGATCCGATCCGTGAAGACCATCCCGTCCGTATGGTCGTATTCGTGCTGGATCACGCGCGCCGGATAACCGTCGAACGCTTCGTCCCGCGGCTGGAGATGCTCGTCGATGTAGCGGATCCGGATGTTCGACGGACGCACCACATCTTCGTTCAACCCAGGCAGACTGAGACACCCCTCGTTCATCTTGATGTTCGCGCCGCCGCGTTCATAGATCTCGGCGTTGATAAAGACCTGCCGCAGGGGCATCCCTTTGGGCAGTTCGTTCGCCACGGGGGTCAGGTCGATGCAGAAGAGCCGGATCGGTAGGCCGATCTGAGGAGCGGCCAGCCCCACGCCATCGGCCTGGAGCATCGTTTCGAACATGTCGTCGATCAGTTTCTGCAACTCGGGATAGGTCGCGGGGTCGATCTCGCGAGCCTGCTCGCGCAGCACCGGGGTGCCGTAAAGGTAAATCGGTAGTATCATGACACACTGTTTTTATTGCTCGTCCCGCCGACAGGACGCCAGCCCTTCGGCCGCGGCCAGTCGCTCCATCAGGGCGTAGGCCGCCTCGTATTCGTTGGGAATCTCGCCGTCGAGGATGGCGTTCTTGATCCCCTCCTTGATCACCCCCACGGCCCGGCAAGGCGGCAGGCCGTAGGTCTCCATAATGATCTCCCCGGTAATCGGGGGCTGGAAGTTCCGGATGTGGTCTTTCTCCTCGATCTCTTTGAGCTTGCGCCGCACGAGGGCGAAATTGGCCAGGTAGCGCCGCACTTTGGCGTCGTTGCCCGAGGTGATGTCCGCTTCGCAAAGGGTCATCAGCTCGTCGATATCGTCGCCGGCCTCGAACAGCAGCCGCCGCACGGCCGAGTCGGTCACTTCGTCTTCCGACAGGATAATGGGCCGCAGGTGGAGAAAAACGAGCTTCTGGACGTATTTCATCCGCTCGTCCATCGGCAGTTTCTGTTCGCGGAAGATGGCCGGAATCATCTTCGAACCGACCACTTCGTGTCCGTGGAAGGTCCACCCGGCCCGATCGTCCCAAGCCTTGGTGCGGGGTTTCCCGATGTCGTGCAGCAGGGCGGCCCACCGCAGCCAGAGGTGGTCGGTTCGGGGGACGATATTATCTAAAACTTTCAGGGTGTGCAAAAAATTGTCCTTGTGCCCCCGCCCGCGCACGGTTTCCACCCCTTTGAGCCGGGCGAGCTGCGGAAAGATCAGCTCCAGCAGGCCGCTCTCGTCGAAGAGCCGCCACCCTTTCGACGGCCGAGGCGAGCGCATGATCTTCTCGACTTCGGTGGCGATCCGCTCGCGGGAGATGATGTCGATCCGCTCGCGGTTGCGCCGGATGGCGGCGAAGGTTTCGGGTTCGATCCGGAAGTCGAGCTGGGTGGCGAACCGGATGGCGCGCACCATCCGCAGGGGGTCGTCCGAGAAGGTGGTGTCGGGATCGAGCGGCGTCCGGATGAGCTGGGCCTCCATGTCCTCCATCCCACCGAACGGATCGACCAGCTCGCCGAAGTTGTCGCCGTTCAGCCCGAAGGCCATGGCGTTGATGGTAAAGTCGCGCCTCCGCTGGTCGTCTTCCATGGTGCCGTCCTCGACGATGGGTTTGCGCGAGTCGGCGCGGTAGGATTCGCGCCGGGCGCCGACGAATTCGACTTCCCACTCGCCGACGCGCAGCATGGCGGTGCCGAAGTTCCGGAAAACATTGACCCGGCTGCGCACTTCGCGCCCCAGCTCTTCGGCAACGGCGATCCCGCCGCCGGTGCCTCCCCCCACGACGACGATGTCGATGTCGGTGCAGGGCCGCAGGAGGAAGGTGTCGCGCACATAACCACCTATCGCATAGGCCTGTACTCCACGCCGGTCAGCGATGGCTCCGATGCGGCGGAAGAGGGGGTCGCTCAGGGCTTTTCGAATCGTCGCCTCCATGGTGCTATCGTTCGGTGTTACGCAGTTTCTGGCGGTAGAGCCGGACGGTGTTTTCGAGCCCGAGATACAGGGCTTCAGAAATAAGGGCGTGGCCGATCGAGACTTCGAGCAGCCCCGGAATCCGGTCGGCGAAGTATTCAAGATTCTCCAAACTGAGGTCGTGCCCGGCGTTCAATCCCAAACCGCACGCTGCGGCGGCTTCGGCAGCGGTCACGAACGGGGCGATGGCCGCTTCGCGGTTGTTGCGATAACCGGTGGCATAGGCTTCGGTATAAAGCTCGACGCGGTCGGCGCCGATCTGCGCGGCGCCTTCGACCATCCGGGGATCGGCATCCACGAAAATGGAGACGCGGATGCCGTTCTGCTGGAACCCTTGGGTTATTTCTGTCAATAAGCCTTTGTTTTTCAGCGTATCCCACCCGGCATTGGAGGTAATGGCATCGGGCCCGTCCGGAACGAGGGTGACCTGTGCGGGGAGTACTTCGTTGACGAGTTCGATAAATCGTTCACCGGGGTACCCCTCGATGTTGAACTCGGTGGCGAGCAGGGGTTTCAAGGCGCGCACGTCGGCGTACCGGATGTGGCGCTCGTCTGGTCGGGGATGCACGGTGATCCCCTGTGCGCCGAACCGCTCGATGTTCCGGGCGGCTTCGAGCAGGTCGGGCGTGTTCCCGCCGCGGGAGTTACGCAGGGTGGCGATCTTATTGATGTTTACGCTTAACTTGGTCATTTTTTTACCTACTTTTGTTTTTAATCGTTCGATTATCTGTACTTGCCCTTGAGGGTACTGTTCTTTTTGTGAACAAAAAGAACCAAAAAAACTTCAGAGCGCATCCCTGCGGGATGCTCTGGCCGTGTCTGCCCGGTAGGTTGGGCTGGATTTTCGGCAGGCGCGCTTGGGAATATGCCCTATATTAGCGCGCCTCGCCTGAAAATCCCAGCCCAACAAACGAGGCGGAGAGAACCCGTGGTCGTCCCCGTGGGACGACCTCTGCAAAAGTTCTTTGCGTCGCTTTCTTTCAAGAAAGCGACAGTTCCATGCGGGTAGACACAGTAAACGAACGGTTAATAAAGAGGTGCAAAGATACAAATTTTGAGGCAGCGTTATGAAAATAGCCCTTTACGCTCGCGCAGAGAACCCCGATTTATCCACCGTCGTCCGTGAAATCGACCGGCGCGGTTTTGCATACGCACTGAACCCCGAGAGTTCCGCCGGGTACGATCTGGCCTTGAGTTTCGGCGGCGACGGCACGTTTCTGAGCGCCGTGCGCAAGATGGGAGCGTGTCAGATTCCGATTTTGGGGATCAACTCCGGGCGGCTGGGTTTTATGGCCGCCGTGGCCGCCGACGAGATCGGGCCGGCGATGGACAAGCTACGCGAGGGTCGGTACAGCGTCGAGGAACGCACCCTGTTGGCGGTGGGGGGCGGAGCGACGGGACGGGCGGTCAACGAGTTCACGATCCAGAAGGAGGGGATGTCGATGATTTCGGTCGAGATCGGCATCGACGGCGGCAATGTGGCGACCTACTGGGCCGACGGGGTGATCGTCTCGACATCGACGGGCTCGACGGCATATTCGATGAGCGTGGGAGGGGCGATCTTGGCGCCGGGATGCCGGTGTTGGATACTCTCGCCGATCGCGCCGCACAACCTGAACATCAGACCGTTGGTCGTCCCGGATACGAGTGTGGTGACATTGCGGGTGACGACGCGGAACGGCGGAGAGGCGATCGCAACGATCGACAACCGGGAACAACGGGTGGCGAACGGCACGGGTTTCACGCTGTCTCGCGCAGAACAGGTGTTGCGGGTGATCCGGCCGGAGGGAAACTCGTTTTACAAGACGCTCCGCGACAAGCTCTTATGGGGGGTGGACGCGCGGAACAACGGATAAGGGGTCACAGGCAAAATTGAGCTGAGGCTACCCGTTAGGTCTTTTATTAGGGTTCTTTCCGCCTTACTAAGTGGGGCCCGCCCGGCCCGAGGGCGGTACCCTCCTGTCGGACAGCTGCGCGCCTGAAAAAAAGAGTTGGGCCGTCGGCAGCTGGAGGATGCGCAAGCATCCGTCGAAAGTCTTTTTGGTTCTTTTTGTTCACAAAAAGAACAGTTCGAGGCGGATTAAAGCTCGACTCGCGCGCCGCCGCCTCAAGAGGGAAATCGTCAAAATGCGTTTGCGTGTTTTGACAAGATTTCCCCAGGCGCGCGGAAAAAGAACTGAGCGAGGAATTGGGCCGAGGCTGCCCCTTCCGAGTGCCGGACCCGAGTAGTGAAGCGAGAGCACGTCGGCTTGTCGACGATGCCGCGCAAGCGCGAGGGAGACCGCAGGTCAACGCACTGCCCGCCCGGCGGACGCGTTCGCGCCACGGCGGGCGGCCTTTATTAATTCAAAGCAACCGCGCGCCTCGCCTAAAGGAGCGATTCAACTATTTCGGCGGTAGCCGAATTATAGATGAATCGCGCAAGGCGCGCGAAAAAGCGGCGGAGCGAAAGCGGAGCCGCAGTGAGGCGGATACGGGGCCGAGAATTGGGTCGAGCTTTGGGCTGAACTGTTGGTCATGCTTTTGCGACCCTTTAGGGTCGCGCAGTTCGCCGCCACCCCATGCGGCGGACTGCAACTCGTCGGAGCTCGTTGCCCTCACCGCTGGCGGCGAATTGCTATAGGCTAAGAGCGAATAGCGCGATTCCAGAGGAATCGCCGTCCTCGGAGCGCAGCGAACGCCGAAGGCGGGCGCCGGGGGGCGCGCCCGAGGACGAATGGGCGGAGGGTTGGGCTAAACTTTTGGACGGTATTTGTGAGACCTTTAGGTCGCCGGCCTCGTCGCCCAGCGGCTTTGCCGCTCGGGGGGGCGACAGGCCGAACCCGACAGAATTGGACTGAACTTTTGGCCGTGCTTTGGGCATTGCTTTTACGACCCAACGGGTCGCGCGGGCCGAAGCCTCCGGCCGCGGAGGCCCGCAACTCACGTTGCTGTGGGCACCGCAGGCTTCAACCCGCTAAGGCAATTGCATTTTCGCAAGTTCGATCGCGTCCCCGCTGGTGGCGAATTGCTATAGTCTAAGAGCGAGTAGCGCGATTCGTGAGGAATCGCTGTCCTTGGCAAGAGCGACGCATTAGCGGCGCGAGGGAGGCGCCGAGGACGAATAGGCAGAACTTGTAGTTGGCAAGATAGTGCGGGCCGGACGCCTCCCCTCGGGAGGGACGCACAGCATCTTTTACTGCCAGCCTCTACCCCATGAAAGTAACTCCTGGGCGTCCAGCTCGCTTTGCTAAGGAGGTAGTGAATTAGGGATTGAGGGTCGGAGCCAGCGTGGCCGGAAATGAGCTCTGCGACGTTGCAGGCCTACGCCTGGGGTGGCTCCGGCCCGCGCGGCTCTGCGAGCCGCAGGAGTCATTCCCAAAATAATTGCACCACTCCCCCGTTTATTCCGAGAGGCAACGCAACTGAAAACCGTAGGCGCGGCAGTTCGCGTCTCGACCATTGGCATGGTTCATGCTGTAACTTAAGTAATTACTATTGCCTCCCGTGGTCGAAGAAGCCCAAACGCATCCCATATTGCCTATGGCCCACAAACCACCTGGAAGCAGATCAAACAAGCGGTGGCCCGGGGCGGGGCGAACTCACGACGCTGCCCCCACGCGCGCACAAAACAAAAGCAGGACAGTCCGTCACGGCCTGTCCTGCTTTCCGCTTCCGGGAACCACCCCGAAAGCTACTAACCCAAACTCTTTTTATGAAAAGAAGCAATTTGTTTCCAAACTGCCACCTCCCTAAATCGATGGTACAAAGGTAAAACACCCATTTCGAATTACAAAATTATTTTCGTAAATTTTTAAAAAATTTTAATAACAAACTTCTATACACCTAAAATACAGAGACTTACAATCCACCTCGCCGATAACGAAATTTTCCGTACCTTTGCCTACATGCCTGCCCGAGCCGCTACGCACGGGCCGAATAATCACAACTGAAAAAGCGTTATGGGAAATATCGTAGCCATCGTCGGACGGCCCAACGTCGGGAAAAGCACCCTCTTCAACCGGCTCGTGGGGATGCGGCAAGCCATTGTCGACGCCACGGAAGGCACCACCCGAGACCGACACTACGGAACCACGGACTGGAACGGACGCGAGTTTACCGTCATCGACACCGGCGGTTTCACGGTCAATTCGGAGGACGTTTTCGAACAGGCCATCTGCCGGCAGGTGAAACTGGCGATCGAAGAGGCCGACGAACTGATCTTCATGGTGGACGTCGAGACGGGAATCACCGACCTCGACCTGCGAATGGCCGACATGCTCCGGCGACAGGACAAACCGGTGCACCTGACAGTCAATAAGGTGGACAACACCATGCGGCAGACCGAAGCCTACGAATTCTACTCCCTCGGACTGGGCGATCCGATCACCATCAGCTCGATGACCGGATCGGGAACGGGAGAGCTGCTCGACGCCGTCGTGGCCTCGCTGCCGCCCGAAACGGACACCGAAACGGCAGCGGACGAGGCGGAAACGAAAGTGCCGAAAATCGCCATCGTCGGACGGCCCAACGTCGGAAAATCGTCGCTGACCAACGCCTTGCTGGGCGAAGAGCGGAACATCGTCACCCCGATCGCCGGGACGACACGGGACGCGATCCACACCTATTATAATAAGTACGGAATGGAGTTCCACCTGGTCGACACCGCGGGGCTGCGCAAAAAACAGAAGGTGACGGACGACCTGGAGTTCTACTCGGTGATGCGGACGATCCGGGCCATCGAGGATTGCGACACGGCGGTACTGATGCTCGACGCATCGCAGGGGGTCGACGCGCAGGACATGAACATCTTCCACCTGATCGTGAAGAACCGCAAGGGGTGCGTCATCGCGGTCAACAAGTGGGACACGGTGCCGGACAAGCAATCCAACACGATGAAGGAGTACACGGAACAGATCCGGCAGCGGCTGGCACCGTTCGACGACGTGCCGATCGTCTTCACGTCGGTGACCGAGAAACAGCGGATCTTCGACGTCCTCAAGACGGCGCTGCGGGTGTGCGAAAACCGGAAACGGCGCATTCCGACGGCCGTGCTCAACGAATTCATCCTGCCGATCATTGAACAGACCCCACCGCCGAGCATCAAGGGGAAGTACATCCGGATCAAGTACGCGATGATGCTGCCGACACCGACGCCGCAATTCGCCTTTTTCGTCAACCTGCCGCAGTACGTCAAGGATTCGTACCGGCGTTTTCTCGAAAACCGGATCCGGGGGGAGTGGGATTTCACCGGGGTGCCGATGCAGATCTACTTCCGGCAGAAATAAAACGACCGGTTTCAGCTGCTACGGGCACAATCACCCAACGCCGGATCGAATTACTACGACTAATCCGAAAAAATCATCATATGAAATCGAATATCAAGACCATCGGCACCCTCGCCGGACTGCTCCTGCTGACCGGCACCCTGACCGCTCAGGCACAAGGCCGACGCGGCTGCTGCGGCGGAAACGGCTGGCGGCAGACCGCCGCTCAACGGCAGCACACGGCACGGCGGTCGGCGGATACCTGTTACCACTACGGCTGCGCACTGAGGCAGGGGGCGACTGCAGTTGACAATCGGGAGAGATACTGTCCCCTGGCCGACAGCTGCTACTGGCGGGAACCGTGCGCCGTTCGGCAGGGAGCTTCTTGTCCGGCGGGTTATGACTGCCGCGAAGACTATTGCCGATACGACAACCGTACCGCAAAAGCACAACCGGCGAATCGACGCGGATACCGCATGCACCGCTACGGATGCGACCGCGCCGTTGACGTGCGGCGGGACGCACGGCCTTGCACGACCGACTACTGCTACCGAAACGGTCGATAACCCCTCGTATTTTATCCATGCACAACGAACCCAGACATATGACCTTGAAGATCCGACTGTTCATCCTGTCGGCCGCGGTCGGCCTTTCGACTTTCGGCACGGCTTACGGCCAGCTGCCGCCGACCCGGTGGCAATTCGGCGAAAACGACCGCGAAAACGTGACCGCCACGGCTGCCGTGCCGGAGTGGCAGAACCCCGAAATCGCACACGTGGGGCGGGAGACGCCGCGGGCATACTTCATGTCCTACCACAACCGCGACCTCGCCGCGGCGAACGACTACACCACCTCGGAACATTACATCTCGCTCAACCGGCCGTGGCAGTTCAAGTGGCTGCCGGATCACCGGGAGCGACCCGCGGACTTCTACAAACCGGAGTTCGACGCCTCGGGCTGGGACACGCTGGCCGTGCCGGCCACGTGGGAGGTCAATGGGTACGGAGACGCGATCTACACCAACCAGCCTTACGAGTTCGCGCCGTACAAACCGACCCCGCCGCAGCTGCCGGCGGCCAATGAAGTGGGGCTCTACCGGACGACCTTCGAGGCGCCGCTCGTGCTGAAAGACCGCGACGTCTACCTGCACATCGGCGGGGCCAAGTCCGGCGTGATCGTCTACCTCAACGGCCACAAGGTCGGATACAGCGAAGACTCGAAGGACGCCGCGGAGTTCAAACTCAACCGCTACCTGCGCGAAGGCACCAACGTGCTCGCGCTGGAGATCTACCGCTGGAGCACGGGGTCGTATCTGGAGTGTCAGGACTTCTGGCGGCTCAGCGGGATCGAACGCGGCGTCTACATCTACTCGCAGCCCAAGACGCACATCGAAGACTTCTACATCGTCTCGACCCTCGACTCGACCTACACCGACGGGATACTGAACGTGGATGTGGCGATGGTCAACAACTTCATCCGACCGTCGGGGCCGGTACAGGTCTGGTTCGAGCTGGAGGACGCCCAGGGGCGGATGGTCGACTACTCGTATCAGGAGATCGAACTCGACGGCTACGGACGCGACACGGTGCGGTTCCGGCGGACAGCGCGAAACAACGCCGACGCCTTCCGGAACGTCCGCCGGTGGAGCGCAGAGGATCCGTACCTCTATAACCTCGTGTTGAAAATTCGGCACAACGGGCGATTCGTGGAGTATACCAGCGCGCGGATCGGGTTCCGTACCAGCGAGATCAAGGGGAACAAATACTATGTGAACGGTCGGCCGGTCTATATCAAGGGGGTCAACTACCACGAGCACCACGAGAAAAACGGCCACGTGCTCGACGAGGCGACGATCCGCGAAGACTTCCGGCTGATGAAGGCCAATAATATCAATGCGATACGTTTGTGCCACTACCCGCAGCAGCGGCGGTTCTACGAGCTGGCCGACGAGTACGGCTTCTACCTCTGCAACGAGGCCAACATCGAGTCGCACGGGATGGGATACGACCTGGCGCAGGGAAAGACCTTGGGCAATAATCCGCTGTGGCTCACGAAACACATGGATCGGACGCAGAACATGTACCACCAGACCAAGAACTTCCCGAGCGTGATGTTCTGGAGCTTGGGGAACGAGGCCGGGAACGGCTACAACTTCTACGAGACCTACCTGTGGCTCAAGGGGATGGACACGCTTCGTCCGGTGCAGTACGAACGGGCGATTTTAGAGTGGAACACGGACATCTTCTGCCCGCAGTATCCCTCGGCGGCGACCTTCGCCCAGTGGGGGCGGTCGGAGACCGACCGGCCGTACATCGCATCGGAGTATGCCCATGCGATGGGGAACTCGACAGGCGGGTTCCGGGACATGTGGGAGGCGATCTACGGCTCGCCCAACCTTCAGGGGGGCTTCATCTGGGACTGGGTCGACCAGGGGCTGCTGGTCGAGGATACGGCTACGGGCAACAGCTATTGGGCCTACGGAGGCGACTTCGGCACCGACCGGCCGTCGGACGGGAACTTCCTCTGCAACGGGCTGGTCAATCCCGACCGGACGCCGCATCCCGGGATCGCCGAGGTGAAGAAGATGTACCAGTACGTCTGGTTCCGACCGGTGGATCTGGCGACCGGGCAGTTCGAGGTGGAGAACCGGTACGACTTCACGCCGCTGTCGAAATACACGGTCAAATACACCGTGACGGCCAACGAGCGGACGGTGCGGCAGGGGACGCTGACCAACCTGAACCTCGCGCCGGGCGAAAAGAAGATCGTGACGGTGCCGTTGAACGGCTTGGCGGTGCAGCCGGGGACGGAGTACTTCGTGAACTTCACGGTGGCCCTCAAGGCGGCGGACGGGCCGTTGAAGGCGGGCGACGTGGTGGCGACCGAACAGTTCGCCCTCGACCACCTGCGGGGGGCGAAACGCACCTACTCGGCGCCGGGACAGGTGATCGTCGACGCGGGACAGAACGAAATCGAGGTGGTCGGTTCGGGCTTCGGTCTGACGATCAACAAAACGACCGGCACGATCGTCTCGTATCGCGTCGGGAGCGTGGAATACGTGCAAGACGGGTTCGGCCTGCAACCCAACTTCTGGCGGGCGCCGACCGACAACGACTACGGCAGCCGGATGCCGAGCCGGATGCAGGTGTGGAAAGGGGCTTCACAGGAGCCGACGGCTGCATCGGTGGCGGCTGAGTCCGAGGGGAATACAGCTGTGGTGACGGTGCGGTACGACCTGCCGGAGGGATGCGGCCTGACGGTGACCTATCGGGTCTATCCGACGGGGGCGGTGCACGTGGGGTATGCGTTCAAGGGCAATCCGCAGTCGAAGAGCGAGCTGCCGCGCGTGGGGATGCGGATGCGGCTGCCGGCGGATATGGCGACGCTGCAATACTTCGGACGGGGGCCGGAGGAGAATTATCAGGATCGCAACTACGGCACGAACGTGGGACTCTACCGCAGCAATGCGGCGTTGGAGAACTTCGACTACGTGCGGCCTCAGGAGACGGGACACCACACCGACACGCGGTGGCTGGCGCTCACGCGGCTGCGCGGCCAGGGGCTGCTGGTGGAGGCGGACTCGCTGCTGGAGTTCAACGCCTTGCGGAACGCAGTGGAAGATTTCGACGGTCAGGAGAGCGACAAACCGTACCAGTGGAACAACTACCGGTCGGACGAAGACCATTCGGAGGCTGCGGGACGGAACATCAAGCCGAAACAGACGCACATCGACGACATCACGCCGCGGGAGTTCGTGGAGTTGTGTCTCGACTACCGGATGATGGGGCTCGGGGGGGACGACAGCTGGTGGTCTCAGCCTTACGCGCAGTATCGGCTGCCGGCGAATCGGGATTACACGTGGGGTTTCACGCTGGTGCCGCTTCGGAGCAGCACGAACGTGCAGCGTCAGGCGGGGTTCCGGTACTGAGATAAGGCTTTCGTTCCGGTCTGACTTTACGCGGGCGACCGACCTCGATCAGCCTTTGACCGGTACCTTCCCGTACTACTCGGATGGGGCTCCTGGTGAAAAATACGGCGCAGGGAACTACAAAGCCACCAACGGTCGTCTCTACAAGGTAAGCACCTCGGGCGAGGGAACCCCGCTCGCCTGGTACCCCGCACCGGGCCACCGCCACGCTTACTCGGGCGAGCCGGTGAGCGTCGGCGGCAACGGTTACAGCTGGTCTTCCACGGTCAGCGGTACCGGTGGCATGTACTTGGGCTTCAGCGTGACGGAACTCAGCCCCAGCAGCACGGCGGGGCGGGCCAGCGGTCTTCAGTTGCGTTGCCTCTCGGAATAAACGCACCCACAGGGTGTTTTAATGGCCGCCGCGGCTAAAAACTGGCAACCTCTACCCGAAAACCCCCAAACAACGGGCAGCCGCTACCCGCTCCGGACACACCTCGAAAACGTTCGACCTATGCAAAACTTTAAAGAAGAAATCGCACATATCCGCGCCTTCGCCTTCGACGTGGACGGCGTCTTCACCGACGGACGCATCCTGCTGACACCCGACGGCCAGTTCCTCCGCGAATACCACATGCGCGACGGACTCGCCGTGGTGCAAGCCCTGAAAAAAGGCTACCCCATCGCCATCATCTCCGGCGGCAAAGGCGACCAGCTCCGACGGCGGATGGAGGGGCTCGGCATCCGGCACATCTACACCGGACAGGAGACCAAAATCGAAGCCCTGCGCGACTTTTCAGCACAGTGCGGCGTGCCGCTCGACCAGATGCTCTACATGGGCGACGACTACCCCGACCTCGACCCGATGCGCCTCGTCCGGATCTCGGCCGCACCCGCAGACGCCGCCGAAGCGGTCAAAGGAGCCGTGCACTACGTATCCGGATTCAAAGGCGGATACGGCTGCGTGCGCGACATGATCGAACAGGTGCTCCGGTGCCGCGGCGACTGGTTCGAAAACTGACCCTTTTCTTTCAGCCGGCTCCCCCCACTATGAAAAAATTCCTCGACGAAGTCGCCCGGCACCTCTACTCCGCCTACGGCAGCGGTATCTCCGACCTGCACATCGTCTTTCCCGGCAAACGCGCCCGGCTCTTCTTCAACGAAGCCCTGCTCGCGCTGAGCGACGGACAGCCCATGTGGCAGCCCCGCTACCTCTCGATGGACGACCTCGTCCGGAGCCTCTCGCCGCTCGCCATCGGCGAGCGGCTGCGACTCGTCGCCGAACTCTACCCCGTCTATCGCGCCTACCACGACGAACCCTTCGACCGCTTCTTCCGGTGGGGCGAGATGCTCCTCGCCGACTTCGACACCATCGACAAATACGGCATCGACGCCGCCGCGCTGTATGCCAACATCAGCGACCTGCACGACATCGAAGCCCGCTTCGGCGGCCTCTTCGCCGGGAACGACGAGGCCATGACCCTCGTGCGGAACTTCTGGAGCTCGCTCGACCGGCAGGCGGTACAGTCCGACGAACAGCGGCAGTTTCTGAAAATCTGGCGGTCGCTGTTCGACATCTACACCCGCTACAAGGCGCGGCTGCGCGAGCTGGGGATCGGCTACAGCGGCATGATCTACCGCGACGTGGCCGACAGTCTCCGGGTCTCGGAGACGGGAGCCGTCACCGACGAACGGTTCGCCGGGAAGACCTTCTGCTTCGTCGGCTTCAACGCCCTGAACGACTGCGAGAAACGCCTCTTCGACTACCTCCGCGAGATCGGCGCCGGGCAATTCTACTGGGACTACGACAACTACTTCTACCGCTCGGAGAGCCAGGAAGCCGGTCGGTTCATCCGCCGCGACGTGGCCCGCTTCGGCGACGACGCCCCGGACTTCGACCGCGACAACTTCGTGCGGCCCAAACGCATCGAAGCCATCTCGACCCCGTCGGACGTCTTGCAGTGCAAAGCCTTGTACCGCGAGCTCCGGCGCATCCACGACGAGCAGGGGTTCGTGGACAAGGAGACCGCCATCGTGCTCACCGACGAAGCCCTCCTGCTGCCCGTGCTCCACTCGATCCCGCCGGAGATCGCGAGCCTGAACGTCACGATGGGCTATCCGCTGGCCGGCACGGTGCCTTATCTGCTGCTGGAACGGCTCCTGTCGCTCCAGCGGCACGCGCGCGAGGGGCTCTTCTCGCACACCGACGTGTCGGGCATACTGAACCACCCGTACGTCGTCGAACGGTGCGGCCGCGCGGCGCGAGAGGCGCTGAAAACGATTCGGGAGGGACAGACGATCTGGATCGAACCGGCCTTTTTCGCCGGTCAAGGCCTGCTGGAGCGTATTTTCCGGCCGGTGACGGGCGTCGAAGAGATGCAGGCTTACATCGAGGATATTCTCTCGGGCTTCGGAGCTGTGGATTCCGACTCCGAGGAGGCGCGCGAACGGAAAGAGTTCATTTTCACGATCCTCGACCACGTGGCGAAGCTCGGGGCGACGATACGGGACTGCGGCATCGAGCTGCCGGCGGGCATCTACCACTCGCTGCTGCGGCAGTCGCTGGCCCAGAGCCGGGTGCCGTACGAGGGGGAGCCGCTGAGCGGTTTGCAGATCATGGGGATTCTCGAAACGCGGAACCTCGACTTCGACAACGTCATCCTGCTCTCGCTCACGGACGACACCTTCCCGGGGAACCGCGAGGGGAGCTCCTACATCCCGTTCAACCTGCGGCAGGCCTTCGGACTCCCCACGCCGCAGGATCACGAGGCGATGTACGCCTACTACTTCTACCGCCTGATCGCGCGGTGCCGACGGCTCACGATGATGTACAGCTCGGCGGCCGACGAACGCTGCACGGGCGAGCAGAGCCGCTATATCTACCAGCTGGAGTACGAGTCGCCGCACCGGGTGGAGCGGTCGAACGTCAACCTGCGGATCGACTACCGGCCGGTGGAAGCGATCCGGGTCGAAAAGTCGCCGGAGGTGCTGCAACGGCTGGAGACGATGGCGTTCTACCCGTCGAAGCTCAACCGCTACATCGACTGCCCGTTGAAGTTCTACTTCGCGGACATCGAACGGCTCGAAACGCCGGAGGAGCTGGAGGAGGAGGCCTCGCATTTAGACGTGGGGAATACGCTGCACCGGGCGCTGGAGGCGCTCTACACGCCGCTCCTGAAGCGGCCGGATGCGGCACGGGCAGTGGCGGAGTTCGATCGGGAGGGGGTGATACGGGTCACGGAAGCGGCGATGGCGGAGGTGATGGGAGCTCGGGGACGGGAGGTGACCCTCAGCGGACGGATGCAGTTGCATCGCGACACGGTGGCGCGGTACGCGGAACACATCCTGCGCTACGATGCGCGACCGCAGGCGGAACCGTTCACGGTGGTGGCGTTGGAACAACGGCTGAAGCATGCGTTTCGCTTCGGCGACCGGGAGGTGGTGCTGGCGGGGGTGGCAGACCGGATCGACCGGATGGCGAGCGGCGCGCTGCGGATCGTGGACTACAAAAGCGGGGGGGATACGCCTGAGTTTCCGTCGCCGGAGAGCCTCTTCTCGAACGAGGCGGTGAACACACGCACGGGCGAGCTGCGCTACGAGGCGCACAACGGGGCGGTGTTGCAGACGTTGCTCTATGGGCTGATTCTGAATGGGATGCGACCGGCGGCACGGGTACAGACGGAGCTCTACGTGGCGCGGCGGATGGGGACGGTCGATTTCTCGCCGATTCCGGTCTGCAAGGACGAGGCGGGCGCGCCGGTCGAGGTCGAGGCGTTGGACGAGGAGCTCCGACAAAAACTTTTACAAGGGTTAGAAGGGATTTTCGCCTCGCTGTTCGATGCTTCGGTGCCGTTCACTCAAACGGAGCATCACCGCACGTGCGAGTTCTGCGACTTTCGTCCGCTCTGCCGACGGTAACCTGTTTATTCATTGGGTTTGAGCCGGACGGAACCGTACCTTTCTTGAAAGAAAGGTACCCAAAGAACTTTCATGATAGCTACGCTACTCCTTAGGCTCCGCAGTCCTCAGTCTTCGTGAGTCTGTCGGGCTGGGTTTTCGGCGACGCGCTTAGGGTATTATGCCCAATTATTTAGCGCGCTGCGCCGGAAAACCACAGCCCAACGAACCAACCGAGATTTGGGCCGCCGGCAGCGGGAGGATGCGTCAGCATCCGTCTGAAGTTTTTTTGGTTCTTTTTGTTCACAACCGACGCTGCCAGCGAGAGCAATGCAAACACAGTTTGCAAATTGCCAAGCGGCGAGAAGGAACCGAGTAGCGTTCCGAAAGCAGAGACCGTTTACGGGCTATGCCGAGGTAGCACGAGGAAGCCGAAGGCAACGCGAAGCCAAAAAGAACAGTACCAGCCGGGACAACAGTGCTTAGACCGCGCGCCACGCCTTAAGAGGGAAATCGTCAAAATGTGCTGGCACGTTTTGACAAGATTTCCCAAGGCGCGCGGCAAGTTCTGCAAATGTCGCCCGCGGCAATTCTTGCCGAATTGGCTCACCGCCAATCGGCAGAATATGCCCTCTTAAGCAGACGGGCGACTTGTCCGATGAGAGGGAACTGGCCTCAGGCCGGCCGGGCCCCGCGTGCCCGCGGTGGGCAATGGACTGGAGCAGCCCAAGCAGACTCTTCCTGACCGGAATCACAACAACTCGCATCAGTCACGGATCGCCACGACCGGGTTGGCCCGCGTCGCCTTCAGCGACTGCCACAGCACCGTGAAGAACGCGATCGCGAACGCCGCCAATCCCGACAGCGCGAAAATCGTCCACGACAGCGGTATCCGATAAGCGTATCCCGACAGCCACTCACTCATCACGTACCAGATCACCGGCACCGCCAGCACGAACGCAACCACCACCAACCGCAGGAAACTCGTCATCAACCGCGTCAGCACCTGCCCGTTCGTCGCCCCGAACACCTTCCGAATCGCCACCTCCTGCGCCCGCTGACGCATAAAGTAAGTCGCCATAGCCAGCATCCCCAACGCCGAAATCACGATCGCCACGAACGACAAGTAGGTGAGAATCTGCGCCGTCCGCTCCTGCGACTCGTACTGCCGCTGGATCTGGTCGTCGAGGAACGACCCCATGAAGAGCTGACCGCCCTTGTAGCCGTTGTACCAATCCCGCACCCGGTTCATCGCCCCGAACGGATCGGCCGGCGACACCCGGATCAGGATACTCCACGGGTAAAACTGATCCTCCGGCAGCTGGCGGATCATCGCCTCGCCGATCGGCTTACCCAAGTCCGTCGTGTGGAAATCCCGCACCATCCCCAACAGCGGCGCCGGCGTATCCCATTGCCCCGGATCGAAACACTCCGTGGCATCGTCCGGCAGTTCCAGCCGTTTCCACGCCGTCTCGTTGATCCATACCCCCCAATCGCTCACAACCCCCGTCCGATGCAGCACCTCGAAACCCATCATCTCCATGTAGGTCGAATCGCCGACAAACATCTGAAAACTGTGCTGTCGCCCCTCCTTGTCCCGGGCCGAGTTATTGTTCCCGCCGTCAGCCGGCGTACCGGCCACGAAAGCCACCTGTTCGACCCCCGGGATCGCCATCAGCTGGCTCCGCACCGCCGCCCGTTCCGCCGCATTCTCCGTCATATTGTCGCACGTCAGCAGATAATCGTGCCGATATCCCAGGTCGGTCTTCATCATGAAGTTCGTCTGCCGGATCACCGTAATCGTACAGCCGATCAAAGCAATCGTAATGCAGTACTGGAACGCGATCAGAATCTTGCTGTATACCATTTTGGTCTGCCGCCGGAAAGTTCCCCTCACGACGTCGATCGGTTTGAAGCGCGTCAGCACATAAGCCGGCACGAGCCCCGAGATGACGCCGATCACCACAACCCCGCCCAATGCCAGCGCCACATTGCCCGCCGTGAAACTATCCGCGAGGGAGGTGTCGCACTCCATCACCTCGCGGAACCACGGCACGATCGCCTGTACCAGCAGCAGCCCGAGACAGAACGGAACGAAGCAGATAATCAGCGATTCGAGGATGAACCCGGCGAAGAGGCTTCCTCGCGAACCGCCCAGGAGACGTCGTGTGGCCGCCTCCTGAGCCCGGAATCCGCTCTGGGCCACCGACAGGTTGATGTAGTTGATGATGGCGAAGGCCAGAATCAGCAGCGCCGTCGCCCCCAGGACGGTCAGGAAGCGGGCGTCATTGGAGCGATTCTCTTCGAATGATCGCCTCGAACTGAAATAGACCTCTTCCAACGGTTCGAACGAGGCATGGTTGGTCGAATCGTGACGGAAAAGCCAATACATGTCATTGGAATGCACGTATTCGTCCAGGTCGGCCGCCTTGGCCGGCAGATCGGCTTGCCGATGGGCCATAAAATAAATTTCCACGGCACACCATCCGCTATGCTCCATCATATTCATTCCCCATGCCGAACTTATATTATCGAGCCAGAGCAGGAAATCGGGGTTGGCAAAATGGGTCTCCTTGTCGAAGTCGGTCACCACGCCGCTGACCACCAGCTCGCCGAATCCGTCTACACGAATCGTCTTTCCCAAGGCCGGTTGGTTGCCGAAAAGTTTGCGGGCATAGGACTCGGTAAGCACCGTTTCGCCTTTCGTCAGCAAAGCCTGTTCGGGCGTCCCCTCGACGAACGGGAACGAGAAGATCCGGAAAAACGAGGAGTCGGTCATCAACGCATTCCCGATATACCGCACCGGCTCGGCACCGTTCTCGGATTCGACCGACACTTCCCACCCATATTTATTGTAAGTCAAGGTATACCGTTCGATTTCGGGATACCGATTGGCCAGATCCGGCGCGGTCGGCGGAGCGAAATTCGTCTGCGAGGAGCCGACGATCCGGTAGATGCGATCCCGATTGACCTGCGAGCGATTGACGGCGACTTCGTCCTGCACGTATAGCCCGATGAGCACGACGAACGTAAGCGATACGGCAAATCCGAAGATGTTGATGACGGTAAAGAGTTTGTTTCGTTTCAGGAAGTTCCAGAAAGACTTCAGTTGCAGAAAATTACCCATAATATGATGAATCAGCAAGTCTGTTTTCACAAGGATTGACACAGCAAATACAAACAATATCCTTATTTTTCTTTTATCCGAGACAAAAAAAAAAAAAACAGATAATTATATTAATTTACGTCAAATACATCACGAACAGCCCAACAAATCCTGACACTTGAGCCGATTTTCCAATGAGATGCGAATAGGAAGCTGGGCCGAGGCGGCCCATTCCGCGTGCGGCACGCCCCGCCAGCGCGCGGACAGAGATTTGGGCCGTCGGCAGCTGGAGGATGCGTTAGCATCCGTCGAAAGTTTGGCTTCGCCTTCCTCCTGGCACCTCGGCCATTCAAACAAGTTTGATGGCACTCGGTTGCTGCGTCGGTTTTCTGGTTCTCTTTGTGAACAAAGAGAACAGTTCTGTCCGGCACAGAGCTCGACCCGCGCCTTGCGCAAACGAAGAGTTTTAAGTTGATTAAGCGATACTACGTATCGCTCTGTCCCGCCGGGGTCACCCGGACGCCGCCCGCGCAGGGCAGTTTCAGGCGGGACAAAGCTCAACCGCGCGCGACTGCTGGATAAGGAAATCATTCAAACGCGTGTTTCGCGTTTGAATAAGATTTCCGCCAGCGCGCGGACAGAGAACGGAGGTAGAGGCTGGCAGTGGAAATGCGTCAGCATTTCCCGTCCACGGGACGTGGGGCCCGCGCGGCCCGAGGCCAGTACCCTCTTGTAGCCAAAGCCGCGCGCCGCCGCCTAAAGAAGCGATTCAGCTATTTCGGCGGTGAGCCGAAATAGAATGAATCGCGCAGGCGCGCGAAAAAACTTGCTCACCCACGAAAA
>NZ_JBQIQO010000014.1:0-49965 GCF_056799795.1 Rikenella sp. | reverse complement strand
GCGTGGCGCGCGGCTGTTCTACGGGAGGGTACTGCCCTCGGGCCGGGCGGGCCCCACGTCCCGTGGACGGGAAATGCTTACGCATTTCAACTGGCAGCCTCAGCCAACCCTTTGGCCCGCACCAGGCAAATGAGCCCCAGCTTCCCGCAATGCCTTTCGCAACAAAAAAAGGGTTTCTCTCGAATGAGAGAAACCCTTAACTATCCTATGCGAGTAAGTCTTAGAATTTTGAGTCGAAACCCGCTTAACTAAGCCTACTTTCACACAGCTACAACAGGCCCGATAAAAAGCTACCGTCCCTGCTGAGCCTTGTCTTTTTCCTTTGCCGCCGCATAGCTGATCGAAAGCGCATTAGCCCGCCGCAACTCCTGTTTGATATCCGTCACCAGCCCCATCTTGGTCGTGGCGTCGATCTTCAAGCTGACGGTCATATCCGGCCGTTCGTTTTCTTTCAGTTTGTCGCGTTCGGCAGCGATGAACTCGGTGATGTTGGTCAGCGAGCTATACGCTCCGTTGAGCTGGATACGCGGCGCCGTCCCGAGTTGCTGAACGAACTCTTTCTTGGGCGGCCCCACATAGATGTAGCTGACCAAAGATTTTTTTTCGAGTTTCTGTGCTTCGCTCGCCTTCGGAGAGTCGATCTGCACCTTCAGTTCCACCTCGCGCATCGTCGTGGTGGCCATGAAGAAGAACAGGATCATGAAGACAATGTCCGGCAACGAAGAGGTAGAAATCCCCGGAGTACCTTTTCCTCCGCCCTTTCTTTGAATGATTGCCATAATTATTTTCCTCCTGTCAGGTTACGCGGTTCGGCTTCCGAGATTTTGACCGGAATCGCCTTGTTAATCGCCTTCTGCTGTTCAGGGCTCAGGTCGGAATACGGCCTCCCGAACGATTTTTGCGCCAGGTCGTTCTTCGCTTCATTATAGGCCTTGGTCAGTTCGTTCTGCACCTTGAGGTACATTTCGTAACTGGTACCGCGGTCGTTCTGGAGCGAGATCAGCCCTTTGCTCACCGGATAGCTGCCGAGCAGCGGGATTTCGGTCATCTCCTTCTCCGGCATAGTGGGATCGTTGGTCGGGTTGGTGATAAAGGTTTTCGCCTTTTCGCTCAGCCCCGATATATCCATCCGTTGTCCCGCCACCAGGAGCTGGTTATTGCCGCTGACGAACACCTGGAGCACATTCCGCTCGTGGGCGTCCATCCCCGGGTCGTTGTCCTGTTCGACCAGAGGGGGCAATTTCCGAGAGATCCCCGAATCGACGTTCATCGAAGTCGTCATCAGCCAGAAGATGAGCAACAGGAACGCGATGTCGGCCATAGATCCGGAATTGATTTCTGGAACTTTTCTTTTCGCCATCTTCGTGAGCGGTTATTTTTTGATGAGTTTGTAGACTTCACCGAAGAGGATGCTGAGGATCACCCCGATGAAGGCGATGTAGGTGGCATAGAGCGCCGTATCGCTGAACTTGAGTTCGAACGAGTCGTCCATCGTCTTGCCGCTGGCGAGCCGGATCGGTTCGTCGCTCGCCAGAGCGTACGACACGAGGAGCACGACCACCAGCACACCCAGTCCGATCAACGAGCGGGTCGCGCTCTTCGGATTCTGGAAGACGGCGAACAGCGGCATGATAATCACCAGCGCAATCGTGAGGAGCACCATCACCAAAGCCCAGATGAGCATCATGTTGAGCGTCACGCTCTCTTCGCCTTCGACGAAGGTCGCTGCCCCGACAACCACCAGAATGGCCGAAACGATCAGGAGGATGTATTTAATAATCGAAAGGTATTTCATAGTTTCGTTTGTGCCAAAAGCACGCCACGGTCGCTCCCGCAGTCCGCCCGGCCGGGAAGTTCACTCCCTCGCCGGTCGCCGCACGGAGCCGGAGCCGTGTATGCGCGGGTTATTTTTTCAGGTATTTGGTCAGGATGTCCACCAGCGAGATGGAAGCGTCTTCCATCGAGATCACGATGCTATCGATCTTAGCAACCAGATAGTTGTAGAAGAGCTGGAGAATCACAGCGGCGATAAGCCCGGCCACGGTGGTCAAAAGGGCGATTTTCATCCCCCCTGCAACCAGCGCCGGAGCGATATCCCCTGCCGCTTCGATGGCGTCGAACGCCGCGATCATACCGACCACAGTACCCATAAACCCGAGCATCGGCGACAGAGCGATGAAGAGCGAGATCCACGACATACCGCTTTCCAACTGCCCGGCCTGTACCGACCCGTAGGAAGCCACCGATTTTTCGACCACGTCGATCCCTTCGCTGGTCCGGTCGAGCCCCTGATAGAAGATCGAAGCCACCGGCCCGCGGGTATTGCGGCACACGTCCTTGGCAGCTTCGATACCGCCGTTATTCAAAGCATCTTCAACCTTTTCGAGGAGTTTTTTGGTATTTACGGTAGCGAGGTTCAGATAAATCACGCGTTCGATCACGATCGCCAGACCCAGCACCAAGCAGAGGAGGATCGGCGACATCCAGCCCACACCCCCTTCGATAAATTTCTGTTTCAGTGCCTGGTGCATCGGCTGCCCGCCCAAGTCTTCGCCGGCCACAGCGTCAGCAACGGCTTCTTCGGCCGGGGTGATTGCGTCGGTCTGTTCGGTCTGAGCCGCAGCGGTCGAGTCGGCAGCCTCTTGAGCGTACAGGTTCACGGTTCCGAAGGTCAGCAGACCTACCATGGACACGATTGTCAGAAGTTTTTTCATAGTGACGGTAATTTGATTAGTTGTTTTTTGTTTGTTTCGTTAGTTGTTCGTATGGTTTTCGCCCCGCAGTCGACGGGCGAAACGGTTCGGTTTCGAGTTCGGGGAACGAGGCTCATGTTTTGAATCAACCGCCTCCTTATTTTACCGCTCCTGCCGTCCGGCATTGGAGTCCTCGAACGGGATTAACCGCGCCGCTATGCAACTTGTCTTCTTTGTTTATGCCTCTCGTCAAGAGAAATTTTCGAACGCGGGATTAACTACACCCTTGTTCCTCTCGCTTCCCGTCAATTGAAATTCCCGCCCGGGATTAACTTCGCCGCTACGCGGCTTGTTTTTCCCTTGCCTCCCGGTGGGACCGCTCAATTGATTGAGTCCGAAAATCACAAGATTTTTGCCAACAAGAACGTCTCGTCCCACGGAATAAATTCCGCGGCCGGACGTTCCGTCGGCAAATGCCTTCCGGCATCCCGACTCAATCGATTGCGGAGGAAAAGGGATTCGAACCCTTGATACCCTTTTGAGGTATACACACTTTCCAGGCGTGCTCCTTCGACCACTCGGACATTCCTCCTTAAAAAATACAACCATCAAAAGACCGCATTACCGCGTGATCTCCAATGCGTTACAGCGCACCGAAGACCGACCGGCACGAGCCGGAATCGCGGGAAACGAGCCGTTTCAACGGGTTAAAGTTAGCATAAAAAATTTATTGTGTACCATCTCCCCGAAAAATTCCTCCATTTCGGCCCCTCCGTCAGACCGTCATTTCGCCCCGGATCGACATACCGAGGTAGTTCACCAGCTGTCCTTTCGACAACCCGCGCCCCAGGAGATACATCAGCTTCGCCACCGCCGCCTCGGTCGTCATGTCGTGTCCGCTCACCCCCCCCGCCTTCAGAAGCGCCCGCCCGGTGTCGTAGAGCTCCATATCCACGCTTCCCGCCGCACACTGCGTCACGTTGATCACCACGACGCCGCTGGCGACCGTTTCGGCCACCGTCTCGACGAACCACCCGTCTGTCGGGGCATTGCCCGCCCCGTAAGTCTCCAGCACGACGCCCCGCAGCCCCTCGACACGCAGCATGGCCCGGAAAATCTCAGGCCTCAACCCCGGAAAAATCCGCACCACGGCCACCCGCGTCTCCAATGCCGTATCGACTTTGAGCGACGGCAGAAAGCTGTCGACTTTCCGAATATACGGTTCGTTGTATTTGATCGCAATCCCGGCCTCGGCCAGCGGGGGATAGTTCGGGCTCCGGAAGGCGTTGAAGTGTTCCGCGTTGTATTTGATCGTGCGGTTGGCCCGCAGCAGGCTGTTCTGGAAATAGATACACACCTCGGGCACCGCCCCCGAGGCGGCGATTTCGATGGCCGAGACGAGGTTTTCGCGTCCGTCTGTCCGCAACACGCCGATCGGGATCTGGCTTCCGGTAAAGATGATCGGTTTGGCCAGATTCTCCATCATGAAGCTGAGCGCCGAAGCGGTATAAGCCATCGTATCCGTCCCGTGCAGGACGACGAATCCGTCGTAGCCGTCATAAGCGTCCCGAATCGTGACCGCGAGGCGTTCCCATTCGACGGGGCTGACATTCGAGGAGTCGATCACGGGGTCGAAAGCGACGGTGTCGATGCGTATCCCGAATTTGCGCAATTCGGGCACTTCGTTCCCGATTTGGGTGAAATCGAACGGGGCGAGGGATCCGGTTTCGGGGTTGGTTTTCATCCCGATCGTCCCGCCGGTGTATATGAGAAGTATCGACCTGTCCATAGATTATGTGCAAAGCTAACATTTTTATTTCGTAACGCGCATCCTCCCCGCCTTCGATCGTGCGCCTGTCGCAGCGCCCCGCCCCGGGCTACCGCGGAGCAGGTTTTGCCGGACGTTTGGGGACTCTGCATGGCGTCGGGGGCGAAGGATCCGTTTGGTCTTCTTCATCTTACGAGACAAACAGCATCTACTTGCGTTTTTTCATGACAGAAGTCCAACCCGATATCGCTTACCTGCGCGGCCACGGTCTTCAGTTGCGTTGCCTCTCGGAATAAACGGACCGCGGGCCCGCGGTGGGCAATGGGCTAGAACTACCCTAAGTAACTGACCACCCAACCCTGCATTTAAGTTGCATCCCTGCGGCTCGCAGAGCCACAACAGCAACGCCCCATTATTCATCGCTCAAACCTTGCAAATTCGATCTGTTCCCAACAGTTCGCCGCCAGCGGTGAGTGCAACGAGCTCCGTCGAGTTGCAGTCCGCCGCGTGGGGTGGCGGCGAACTGCGCGACTCTGCGAGTCGCAGCTGCTCAGCCCAGTTCTCTGCCCCGTGTCAGCCTCACTGCGGCTTTGCTGTCGCTCCGCCGCGTTTTCGCGCGCCTGCGCGATTCATTCTATTTCGGCGGTAAGCCGAAATAGTTGAATCGCTTCTTTAGGCGGCGGCGCGCGAGCAACTGGGAAGTAATAACGGCCGCGCGCCATGACGCGAACGCGTCCGCCGGGCGGGCGGTACCTCCCGACACTCGGAATGAGCAGCCTCTACCCCAAGGCCGCCTCGGCCCAATTCCTCCTCAATTCTTCGTCCGCGCGCTGGCGGAAATCTTATTCAAACGCGAACAACGCGTTTGAATGATTTCCTTCTTCAGCAGTCACGCGCGGAAGAGCTTTGTCCCGCCTCAAATCGTTCCTTTTGTGAACAAAAGGAACCGAAAAAACTTTAGAAGGATGCTGACACATCCTTAGGCTGCCGGCGACCCTAACCAATGCGACAACTTCGTTCCCCCGCCCAGACACCTTAAAAAGCACAAAAAGAACGGGTTGCGCCTCGCACTGAGACCCAACCCGTTCCAAATAGATGATTTCGTAAGCCTGACGAACGCCCTACTTCTTGAAATAGCGGTTGTACAACCCCTCGAAGCCCTTGCCGTGCCGAGCCTCGTCCTTGCACATCTCGTGCACCGTGTCGTGGATCGCATCCAGCCCCAGCTCCTTCGCCCGCGTCGCGATGCGTTTTTTGTCTTCGCACGCCCCGGCTTCAGCCTCCATGCGAGCTTTCACATTGGTCTTCGTATCCCAGACCACCTCGCCCAGCAGCTCGCAGAACTTCGCCGCATGTTCGGCCTCTTCCCACGCATAGCGTTTGAAAGCCTCCGCAATCTCCGGATACCCCTCGCGATCCGCCTGCCGGCTCATCGCCAGATACATCCCCACCTCCGTGCACTCGCCCGTGAAGTGCGCCTTCAGCCCGTCGAGCACCTCCGCATCGACCCCTTTGGCCACCCCGATCACATGCTCGTCCACAAAAGTCAGCCCTCCGGCCTGTTCCACATACTCCTTGAATTTGCTCTTCGGCTGTTTGCACTGCGGGCAGAATTCCGGCGCTTCGTCCCCTTCGTGAATGTAGCCGCACACCGTACAAATGAATTTCTTTTTCATACTGAATCGTTTTGTTTGTTTGGTTTGGAAATGGTTATTAATTGTTCTGAGAATTTTTCTTTTCGCACTCCCGGCAAACCCCTCGACAGTAGAGCTGCACCGCCTCGATCCGATGCCCCTCCGCCGCCGGCAGTCGCGGCACCTCGTCGAAAAAGAGATCGTACACTCCCCCGCAAGCCGTACAATACAGGTGCCCGTGCACCGACATATCCCCGTCGAACCGCGAACACCCCGGTTCGATCGTGAGGTGCGCCGCCGCCCCCCGCTCCACCAGCAGGTTGAGCGTATTGTAGACCGTCGTTTTCGACAGCGTCGGCATCTGCGGCGCCAACGCCCCGTAGACCTCCTCCGCCGTCGGATGCGTGCGATGCTTCAGGAGGTAGTCCATCACCGCCACCCGCTGCACCGAAGGCCTCACCCCGCATCGGCGCAACACCGTCGCCGCATCTGCATCGAGTCGTTCCATAATTTGTAATAATTACAAATCCATAACGAATACAAAGTTAAAATTATTTTGTCGAGTCCTCCAAATTTTCTTTCGCTTTTCCTCCGAAATAATTATCTTTATTTTTACCATTCTTTCTCAACAAAAGAGACCCCATTCTCCTAACGAAAGGCTAAGACAAAACACATTAAAGCGACATAATTATTATCGAATAATTTTAAAAATAAAATAATTCGTCCGAAATTAGGAATATTCGATTGTGATATTTATGTTTGAAGTGCGGTTTGATTTCAAATCGAGCAGTAAAACTATTTTTTCACTTTTTAAATTCATGTTACCATGAAGAAATTAACCAAAATCTTGTTGGCAACCGGCGGCGCAGCCCTGATTTGCGGGGCGTCGGTGATGACCTACCTCAAAGCGCAGACCCAACAGCCGGAGATGTCCGACCTGACTCTCCAGAACCTTGAAGCTATGGCCACCATCGACGTGCCGGACATGAACTGGGCGAACGGTCCCGGCAAGAATGTATCGTGTTCTCGTTGCGGCTCGGTACATTTGCACTGCCTAGCTCGTAACGACAACCGATGCAGCCAGACATCGTGTCTGTAAGTAACATATTGAAAAGACGGCAGTCAAGAGCCGTCTTTTCTCCTTAAACCATCTTTTCATGAAACCACAACTCTTCGGCCTGGCCTTTTTAGTCTCTTTAGCCCTGTCTTCGTGCCAGAAAAGCACTCCTGCCTCTCCGGAATCATCGTTTCCCCTATCCGTCGTCGACTGGCAGGCCGAAAATTTCGGACAACTTTCCGATATCCTCGAATACACCGAGTGTATCGAACTGGAGAATACTCCCGAAGCCGCCTTTTCTACCATCGACTGCATCGTTTGTCAGGACGACCGCTATTTCATTTTCGACAAATACGGCTCGAACAAACTGCTGATGTTCGACGACCGGGGCCGTTTCGTCCGGCAAATCAGCCGACCGGGCCACGGCCCCGGCGAATATGTCCGCCTCGAATCCTTTTCGATTCGGAACGATACCGTTTTCGCTCTGGACGCCAACGGGCAGAAGATTTTGGTCTACGGCATCGACGGCCAACATCTCCGTGATATCCGCATTGCCGACCTCGATTTTCCCGATGCGTTGGCATGGCTTTCCGACGGCTTTTTGTTTTACCGAGGTCTGTATGAAGAAGAATCAGCCGAGGATGTAGTGGCCCTTTTTCGCACGGACAGCCAGGCCGGTTCTGTGGAACCCTATTTCGGGTACAACGAACAATCGTCCCGCGTCAGCTTCGGCCAGCCATTGACAGAGTCCGACTCTTCGATCGTTTTTACTCGTTACCTGAACGACACCGTTGTCCTGTTCGACCGTTCGGGACAGATTGTTAAAGGTATCTGTTTCGATTTCGGCAAACGGCGTATTCCTGATTCCCGGCGCGGCCATATCACAGTACGAGAACTGACCGATTCCCATTGCGCCTTTCTCGCTTCGGCTCCGGTTCCCGCCAGCTCGAAACTCTGCGGGGTCGTCTGCGAAGCCGGCGAACGCATGGTTTTCGCCTACGATTCCCTGACGAAGCGTACCTACATCGACCGGACGGGGCGAACGATACCCGCCCTGCCCTCCAACTTCGCGGCACAAGATTCGACGGGCCTTGTCTCCTGGCTGAATTACGATGTCAAGGATCATTTTCTCTCCTCTTTGGGGGAAGAGCGAATCCGGGAACTGTTGCCCCGCATGGAAGAGGGAAGTGTTTATCTGCTGTTATACCGATGGAAATGAAAATCTCAACTATCGCTTTCTATCTATGCCTTATTCTCGGCTTGTGCTCTTGTGGTAACAGCCGAAAAAAAGACGCTGTCCTTTTGGCCGAGTTGACCCGTTCGGAACTTATTTTGCCCCCTGATCCTACAACGAATCAGCCTCGTATCCTCGTGTACGTCGGCGAAGGAGAGTGCGGTGTTTGTTCGCTCAGACTACCGGAGTGGTATACCAAAATCAACGAATTGCGCCAAACGGGTATCGACTCCGTACAGGTTCTTTTCGTGGTCGAAGAACGAGAGATGCCCCGTATGGAAGCTGCCGTAGCAGAATCTCATATCGCGCGCATCCGAGAGATTGTCGCCATTCGACCGGACAGTGCCAGATTATTCTTAACCACCAATCCCATACCGTCTGATTATCGTTTCCATACTTTCCTTTTGGACAAGGATAATCGCGTCGTGCTCGTCGGCTCGCCGATCGGTAACCCCAAGATGTGGGAACTTTATAAAAGCACCATCGCCCGCCTCGCCGCCCACGGCGGCACCCTTCCCGACGAACAATAGCCCCGCACACCTCCGCCCCCCCTCCGTCGCCGCCCGGCTCCCCCGCCGGCGGCGACAGTCTTTTTTAACCCCCGCCACCGTTTCGCCACCCCAAAAATTTGTGTAATACGAAAAAGGAAAATATCTTTGTTAGCAGAAAAACAGCCCCTCCCGGACGACCGACAGGCGCAAGACAACCGCCCGCTCCGTACCGCCCCATCGACACACCAAATCCGGCTTACAAAATACAAATCATTCAAAACAACCAAACCTATGAGTAAACTCTGGAGCTCCTCCATCGGGAAGAAACTCGTAATGAGCCTCTCGGGCCTGTTCCTGCTCGTCTTCCTGCTCGTCCACCTCGTGGCCAACCTCTTCTTCTACGGAGGGGAAGACGCCTACAACGCCATGTGCGAATTCATGGACACCAACCCCGTGATTCAGGTCATGGTACCCGTGCTCGCCGCCGGCTTCGTGATCCACATCGCGTGGGCCACCGCCATCACCCTGAAAAACCGCATCGCGCGGCCCGTGAAGTACAAAGTACAAGACCTCAGCGCCTCCTCGACCTGGGAATCGCGGAACATGTACGTCCTCGGGATCATCATCCTCGGCGTGCTCGCCTGGCACCTGACCGACTTCTGGAGCCACATGCAGCTCCAGCACTTCATCGGCGGCGAAGCCGTCGGCAACCCCTACGAACTCCTGATCCAGACCTTCGCCAACCCGATCATCTCGATCCTCTATATGGTTTGGATCATCGCCCTGTGGTTCCACCTGCGCCACGGCTTCTGGAGCGCCTTCCAGACCGTCGGACTCAACAACCAGGTCTGGATCCGTCGCTGGCAATGCGCAGCCCGGCTCTACGCCTTGATCGTAGCCGTCGGCTTCATCTCGATTCCGATCGCCGTGCTGATCCTCGCCATCTTCGGCAAATAGACCACCCGGGAAACTCCTATTTTCAGAACCCAATCATTCCGAAAAGCACATGAGCAACAAACTCGACTCAAAAATCCCCGAAGGGCCGTTGGCCCAGAAGTGGAGCAAACATAAAGCAGACATCAAAGTCGTCAGCCCGGCCAACAAACGCAAACTGGACGTGATCGTCGTCGGAACCGGCCTCGCCGGGGCATCGGCCGCCGCATCGCTCGGCGAGCTGGGCTACAATGTCAAAGTCTTCTGCATCAGCGACTCGCCGCGGCGGGCACACTCCATTGCCGCGCAAGGGGGGATCAACGCAGCCAAGAACTACCAGAACGACAACGACTCGGTCTACCGCCTCTTCTACGACACCATCAAAGGGGGCGACTACCGGGCACGCGAAGCCAACGTCTACCGGCTCGCCGAAGTGGCCAACTCGATTATCGACCAGTGCGTGGCACAGGGGGTTCCGTTTGCGCGCGACTACGGCGGACTGCTCGACAACCGTTCGTTCGGGGGCGCACAAGTTTCGCGGACATTCTATGCACGCGGCCAGACCGGGCAGCAGCTTCTGTTGGGGGCTTATGCCGCACTGAACCGGCAGATCCAGAAAGGCTCGGTGAAGTCATACCCGCGGCATGAGATGCTCGACGTCGTGCTGATCGACGGCAAAGCGCGCGGGATCATCACCCGGAACCTCGTGACCGGCCAGATCGAACGCCACGGAGCGCACGCCGTGCTGATCTGCTCGGGAGGGTACGGCAACGTCTTCTTCCTCTCGACCAACGCCATGAACTCCAACGGGTCTGCGGCTTGGCAGTGTTATAAGAAAGGGGCGATGTTCGCCAACCCGTGTTTTACGCAGATCCACCCGACCTGTATCCCGAAACACGGCGAACAGCAGTCGAAACTGACCTTGATGTCGGAATCGCTGCGGAACGACGGCCGGATCTGGGTACCGAAAAAGATGGAAGACGTCGAAGCGGTACGTTCGGGAGCCAAGAAAGCCTCTCAGATTCCGGAAGAGGATCGCGACTACTACCTGGAACGCCGCTATCCGGCTTTCGGGAACCTCGTGCCGCGCGACGTGGCATCGCGGGCAGCCAAAGAGCGGTGCGACGCCGGGTTCGGGGTCAATGAGACGGGTCTGGCCGTCTTCCTCGACTTCTCGACCGCTATCAACCGCTTGGGCAAGGAGGTCATCGCACAACGCTACGGCAACCTGTTCCAGATGTACGAAAAGATCGTCGACGTGAATCCGTACGAGGAGCCGATGATGATCTACCCGGCGGTGCACTACACCATGGGGGGGATTTGGGTCGACTACAACCTGATGACCACCGTTCCGGGGTTGTATGCCTTGGGCGAAGCCAACTTCTCGGATCACGGAGCCAACCGTCTGGGGGCTTCCGCGCTGATGCAGGGCTTGGCGGACGGCTACTTCGTCATTCCGTACACCTTGGGCGACTACCTCTCGCACGACATCCAGACCCCCAAGATCGACACCAACCACCCGGCTTTCGCCGAAGCGGAACAAGCGATCTGGGACAAGATCAACAAACTGTTCTCGATCAACGGGAAACGCTCCGTAGACGACCTGCACAAGGAGCTCGGGAACATCATGTGGGAATATGTCGGCATGGGTCGTACCAAAGAGAGCCTCGAAAAGGCGATCACGGCGATCCAGGCGCTCCGGAAGGAATTCTGGTCGAATGTCCGCGTGCCGGGCAAAGAGGGCGAATTCAATCAGGAGATCGAAAAGGCGCTCCGCGTGGCGGACTTCATGGAGATGGGCGAACTCATGGCGCGCGACGCCTTGAACCGCAACGAATCGTGCGGCGGCCACTTCCGCGAAGAGTTCCAAACGCCGGAGGGCGAGGCGCTGCGCGACGACGACCACTATGCTTATGTGGCGGTCTGGGAATACAAGGGCCCGGACGCGGAACCGGAACTCCACAAAGAAAAACTGGTCTTCGAAACGGTTCACCTCGCTCAACGTAACTACAAAGACTAACCACACTGTTTTACCCATCTTAAAATCGTTCTTTCTGTCCCTGACTGGAGGGTACTGTTCTTTTTGTGAACAAAAAGAACCAAAAAAACTTCAGAGCGCATCCCTACGGGATGCTCTGGCCGTGTCTGCCCTTGGGTTGGGCTGGATTTTCCGGTGTGGCGCGCTATTATGTAGCGAACTACCTTTAAGCGCGCCCACCGGAAAAATCCCAGCCCAACGAAACAAGGCGGAGAAAACCCGTGGTCGTCCCACCGGGACGACCTCTGCAAAAGTTCTTTGGGTACCTTTCTTTCAAGAAAGGTACGGTTCTATCCGGCACAAAGACAGCAAAGAATTGATTAAAAAAATAAGATCAGCTTGTTATGAATTTGAAATTGAAGATATGGCGTCAGAAAGACGCCCATGACAAAGGTCGTTTTGAGGAATACCACGTAGAGAACGTATCCGAGGGTAGTTCCTTTTTGGAGATGCTCGACATCCTGAACAACGACCTGATCCACGCCGGGAAAGAGCCCATCGCCTTCGACCACGACTGTCGGGAAGGGATCTGCGGGATGTGCTCCCTGTTCATCGACGGTCGCGCCCACGGCCCCGACGACGACATCACCACCTGCCAGCTCCACATGCGGAAATTCAAAGACGGAGATACCATTACCATCGAGCCGTGGCGTTCTCGCGCCTTCCCGGTGGTGAAAGACCTGGTGGTCGACCGTTCCGCCTATGACAAGATTTTGCAAGCCGGCGGGTACATCTCCGTGAACACCGGCGGCGTGCCGGATGCCAATGCGATCCCGATTCCGAAGAAAGACGCCGACGAATCGATGGACGCCGCCGCTTGTATCGGGTGCGGCGCCTGCGTGGCCACTTGCAAGAACGGGTCTGCCATGCTCTTCGTGGCTGCCCGGGTGAGCTCGCTCGCCTTGCTGCCCCAGGGGAAAGTCGAAGCCGCACGGCGCGCCAAAGCCATGGTCGCCAAGATGGACGAACTCGGCTTCGGCGGATGTACCAACACCGGAGCCTGCGAAGCGGAATGTCCGAAAGGGATCTCGATCGCACACATCGCCCGGTTGAACCGCGAATTTTTGTGCGCCAAGCTGAAAGACTAACCGTTTGATTTTCTTCGCCAAAGAAAATCAAACTCCGCAAAAAGCGAGGCCGTTCCTGTTACTCGAACAGGAACGGCCTCGTTTTTGTATATCTCCCGTTCGGACAGCGACCGAAACCGATGTCGGCCATCGCATAGTCCGGGAAAAACCGTATTTTTACAAACGTTTAATAGAAACCCGCCTCTCCCCATGAAAAAACGCCTACTCTTCGCGCTCGCACTCCTGCCGGCGATTCTGGTCGGCTGCCAAAAGAGTTCGTCGTCATCGCCCACCCCGCCGAATCCCTCCCTGCCGGAAATCGTCGCCGGAACCATCCCCGTCGTTTTCCACGTGCTGTACGAGAACTCGGCCGATCCGGAACAATACCCCTCCGACGCCGTCATCCAACGCCGGCTCGCGGAGCTGAACAAATTCTACTCCTCCACCCTCTTCACCGACCGGACACTGCCCGGCGTGCCGAGTCAGAAGGTCGGTCTGACCTTCGTGGCCGCCACCCACGACCCGAACGGCAAACCGCTCACCACACCGGGGATCCATCGCGTCGTCTACTCCGGCTCCGCCAACATGAGCGCCGAAAACTTTCTGTACAGCAACTCGCAGAGTCAGCGTAACCAGGATATCTTCTGGAACCCGAACTACTACGTGAATATCTGGCTCTTCAGCTTCCTGCAAGACCCCGGCGCAGCGAACGACGAAAGCGAAGTCACAGGCATCTCGTTCCTGCCTTACTGCACCACGACGCACACGCTGTTCGGCCTAAGGGGCAATGAAGCCAGCGCACCCGGCGAATCCTATTTCCACCGGCTGCCCAACTACATGCACGGCATCGCATTGAACAACCGTAAGTTTCAACCGGAAGCGGGGATCGATCCCGAAGACCAATACACGTGGATTTCCGACGAAGGGATGCTTACCTTATGCCACGAAATGGGCCACTACTTAGGTCTGCACCACGCCTTCGACGAGACCCGGAACGGCTGTTCCGATCCGGACAACGCCAGCGACGACGGATGCGAAGACACGCCGAAATACAACCGGACTGCTTATATGACCGATATTCAGCCTTGGCTGACGGGCCAAAGCACGATCAGCGAGCTGCCTTACCATCCGTTCGAGCGTCAACCTTGCAAAGCTGGTTCCGGCCTCGTTATTTCGACCAACGTAATGGATTACTACTTCGGTTATCGGACTCAGATTACGGCGGATCAGCTGGCCCGAATCAATTTCGTGATGCAGTACAGCCCGCTGATTCCGCGGCCGACGGCGGCTACCAAGGCGATCCGGCCCGAGGCCGATCAACTGGATCCGAACGCCACGCTGCCGGAACCGATTCTGATGCGGTGTTACGCACCGAAGCTCTCGTTACAGCCGTAGAAGGGCTCTACGCCCCACACATGCCATCGGCGCGCTCCTCTCTTTAGGGTATTTTAGGAAACCTTTAGGGAAGCACGCCGATTCTGTTTGTCCGGGCATTCATCCGTCGGCGAATGCAGCTATGCCGCAGCCGCCCCGGGCTTCCGCGCTCGGGATACGGGCGCGTTGAACGGCGTCGGCAATTACGGATACAGTTACGCGTCTACGCCCGGCGGGACGAACAGTCTGTTCATGTGGTTCAATGCGCAACATCTCGATCCCTGCGATGCGTATTATCGTGCCTACGGTCGTCAGTTGCGTTGCCTCTCGGAATAAACGGGCCGCGGGCCCGCGGGAGGCAAAGGAGTGGAATAACCCTGAGTAACTGACCACCCAACCCTGCATTTAAGTTGCATCCCTGCGGTTCGTAGAACCGCCCGAGCCGGAGCCACCCCAGGCGTAGGCCTGCAACGTCGCGATGCTCGTTTCCGGCCACGCTGGCTCTGACCCTTAATATTCACTCTCGCCTAAAGTGAGCCGGGCGCCCGGGAAGAACAGCAATTCTCAACGCGCAAGCGGCGTGTTGCGGGCCGCCCGTGGGCAGGCGGCCGGCCCGCGCGACCCAAAGGGTCGCAAGAGCTCGACCTAATTTGGTAACATTCGTCCTCGGCGCGCCCCCCTCGCGCCGCTATTGCGTCGCTCTCGCCGAGGACGGCGATTCTCTGAATCGCGCTATTCGCTTTTGGTTTAAGCGGGTCGCCGCCAGCGGGGAGTGCAACGAGCCCCGTCGAGTTGCAGTCCGCCGCGTGGGGTGGCGGCGAACTGCGCGGCTCAAAGAGCCGCAAAAGCTCAGCCCAAATATGTCAAATTAGGCGACTTAAAGGTCGCACAAGCACCGCATGAAGACCAGGCACGTCTCAAAGCTCGCCCCAGTTCTCTGCCCTGTGTCCGCCTCATTGCGGCTCCGCTATCGCTCCGCCGCGTTTGCCGTCGCCCGCGGCAATTCTTGCCGGATTGGCCAAGTGCCAACCGGCAGAATATGCCCTCTTAAGCGGGCGGGCGACGGGGTTTGCTTCAGGATCAAGTTTTTTTCGCGCGCGGGTCGAGTTTTGTTCGCGTGCCTTGGGAAATCTTGTCAAAACGTGCCAGCACATTTTGACGATTTCCCTCTTTAGGCGGGGCGCGCGGCTGTCCGACAGGAGGGTACTGCGCTCGGGCCGCGCAGGCCCCACGTCCCGTGGACGGGAAATGCTCGCGCATTTCCACTGGCAGCCTCTACCCGATTCTCTGTTCGCGCGCCTGCGCGATTCAACAATTTCGGTTCACCGCCGAAATTATTGAATCGCTTCTTTATGCGGGGCGCGCGATTAGTTTGAGGGGACTGTTCTCTTTGTGAACAAAGAGAACCAGAAAAACTTTAGAGCGCATCCCTGCGGGATGCTCTGGCCGGGTCTGCCCGCATACGCAAAGCCTCGGCCCAAATCACAAAATAGCCTCTACCCCTGTTCCCTGTCCGCGCGCCGGATACGGCGGAAACGCATCTTCAGAACCCCCCAGAATGCCTCGCCGAAAATCCCGCTGCTCATCTTCGAGCTCCCCCGAGTCCGATCCGTAAAAATAATCGGCACCTCCACGATCCGGAAACTCAGCTTCCACGCCGAATACTTCATCTCGATCTGGAACCCGTACCCCCGCATCCGGATCCGGTCAAAATCGATCGCCCGCAGCACCTCCGCCCGAAAACAGACGAACCCCGCCGTACAATCTCGAACCGGCATCCCCAACACCCGCCGCACATAAGCCGAAGCATAGTAAGACATAATCACCCGCCCGATCGGCCAGTTAATGACATTCACCCCCGTCACATACCGGGAGCCGATCGCCATGTCCGCTCCCTCGTCCGCACAAGCCCGCCAAAGCCGGATCAAATCCGCCGGATCGTGCGAAAAGTCACAATCCATCTCGAACACATAATCGTAGCCCCGCTCCAGAGCCCACCGGAAACCCGCGATATAAGCCGTTCCCAAGCCCTGCTTCCCCGACCGCTCCATCAGGTGGAGCCGCCCGGCATACCCCTCACGCCCCATCGCCTCGCGCACCACCTCCGCCGTCCCGTCCGGCGAGCCGTCGTCGATCACCAGCAGGTCGAACGGCTCCGGCAAACCGAAAACCCGCTCGATCATCGGCCCGATATTCTCGATCTCGTTATACGTCGGAAGAATGACTACCTTTTTCATCCCTGTACTGCTTCTGGATAAGACGTTAAAGATAGCGGAAATTTTCCTTATCTTTGGAAAATGAATTCCCCGAGCAAGATAATCGACCTTTTTTCCGGAACGCAACGCCTGCTCCGGCGGGTCGGCTGCCTGCTGGTGCTGGCGGGAACGATCCTCGCGGCCGATGCCCAACCCAAGAAAGGCCGCTTCCTCGCGCTGTTCGGCGCCCAGAAATTCCGACTCGACAACACCGTCTTCATCTCCACCGACTTCGAACACCGCAGCGTCTCGACCGAAATGGCCAAATGGCTGCGATCGGAAGGGGTGGCCGCATCCAACGCATTCCATAAGGCCCGGAACCGGATCTCGTTCGTGAAAGTCGCCTCGGTGCCGGGAGCCAAGGGGAGCGACGCCTGGCAGATCGAAGTGAAAGCCAAGCGGGTGACGGTCGCTTTCACCACCGAGACAGCTCTGCAAAACGCCATCGCCGCGTTGCAGGGAATGCTCGAACAGGACGAGGCGGGACGGCGCTATTTTCCCGCAGGGACACGGGTGGACTGGGGCGTGCAACACCAGCCGCAACCCAAACGCGAAGCCGTGGCGGACGCGGCGACCGCCATGCGGTCGGTGGACGAGCTGGAGACCGTCCTGAAACAGCTCAGCACCAAGTCCGGAGAGGTCTACCTCATGTTGGTGAGCACAGATAAGTGGCGGATGCAGTGCCCGTCGTTAGAGGCGGCCAGACTGACCGACCGGCTCTACTCGACGGACGGATACTACAACACCCGACAGCTGGAACAGCTGGCCGCGACGGCCAAACGCAGCCGCATCGAGGTGATACCGACGCTGGAGCTGCTGCACGAGAACAAACCCTTTACCGAAGCGTTCGGCCACTCGGTCTTCTCGGTCGAGGGGATGCGCCTCGTGCGGGCGGCCATCGAAGACTGTATCGACGCCATGCACCCGAAGAAGATCTGTATCGGGACGCTGTCGCCGAATACCGACATGCGCTATCTGGAATTCATCTCCAGCCTCGCTTCAATGTTGGAAGTCGAGCTGGTCATTATCGAATCCTAACCCATTCGGCCTCGGGAGACGAGGCCTTTTCCTTCCCATGCGAGCCCTGATACAACGAGTCGCCAACGCTTCCGTCACGGTGGACGGCACGCCGATTGCACAGATCGGAGCCGGGCTGCTGATCCTGCTCGGCATCACGACGGGCGACACCCGCGAAGAGGCGGAACGGTTGGCGGCGAAGATCGCGCGGCTGCGCATCTTCGCCGACGAGGCGCTGGCCATGAACCGGTCGCTGCTCGACACGGGCGGAGAGGCGCTGGTGGTGAGCCAGTTCACGCTCTACGCCTCGACCCGGAAGGGGAATCGGCCGTCGTTCATCGCGGCGGCACGGCCGGAGGAGGCGGAACCGCTCTACCGGTTCTTCGTCGAACGACTCCGCGAGGAGCTGGGGCGGCCGGTGGCCACGGGGCGGTTCGGGGCGGACATGCAGGTCGCACTCACCAACGACGGGCCGGTAACCATCGCCATCGACACCCGGGCTTGGGAGTGAGCGCTCCCCTCCGCTGCCCGCCCATACCATACCCTGACTGCACGAAGAAAACCCACACGCAAACATGGCGCACTTAGACGAAATCATCGCTCCCGTAGCGGCCGCTTTCGAGGCGTTCCGCGAGCGGCTCGACGCGGCCACGCGGTCGGAAGAGCCGTTCATGCGGCCCATCACACGCGACATTCTGCGGAGCGGAGGGAAGCAGATGCGGCCGCTGCTGACGCTGCTGGCGGCGGCGCTGCACGGCGAGGCCGGAGACCCGAAGGCACTGGCGGGGGCGGTGCTGATCGAGATGATCCACTGGTCGACGCTGGTGCACGACGACGTGATCGACGAGGCGTACGTGCGGCGGGGCGAGTGGACGCCGGGGGCGCTCCTGCGGTCGAAATCGGCGGTGCTGACGGGCGACTACCTCTTCTCGAAGGGGCTGGGACAGGCGGCGAGGGCGGGCTGTTTCGGGGCGATGCGGGCGACGACGCGGGCGATCGAGCTGCTGGTGGACGGAGAGCTGATGCAGATGGAGCATGCCCGGCGGATGGACACGACGGAGGCGGTCTACACGGAGATCATCCGTCACAAGACGGCGGCCTTGCTGGCGGCGGCGGCGGAGTGCGGCGCGCTGGCGGCCTGCGGCGACGATCCGGAGGCGGAGGGGGTGCGGAAGATGTACCGCTTCGGCGAGCTGCTGGGGCTGGCGTTCCAGATTCAGGACGACCTGCTCGACTTCGGCTTCGCGGCCAACGGCGATCCGCTGAAGACGGGGAAGGTGCTCTGCAACGACTTGCGGGAGCGGAAGATGACGCTGCCGCTGATCCGGGCGCTGGAGGGTGTCCCGGCTTCGACGCGGCGGCAGGCCTTGAAGCACTTGCGGCGGGCGGGGGAACGGAGCGCGTCGGTGGCGTGGCTGCGGGATTTCGTGGCGCAGAGCGACGGACCGGCCTATGCGGCGGGGGTGATGGGGCGGCACCATGCGGAGGCGGTGGGGCTGCTGGAGGCGTATCCGGAATCGCCGGTGAGACGGGCGTTGACGGCCTATGCGGACTATGTGGTGGGGCGGGCTTTCTAAATTCTCGATCTTCGATTTTTACACACAAGACTATGATACTCATTACGAACGCGCGGATTTGCAACGAGGGGGAGCTTTTCGAGGGGTGGCTGGCGATCGAGGGGGAGCGGATTGCGGACATCGGACGGGGGACGGAGTGTCCGGCGGCGGTGCGGGACGGTGCGACGGAGGTGCTGGATGCGGCAGGGGCGCTGGTGATGCCGGGGGTGATCGACGATCAGGTGCATTTCCGGGAGCCGGGGCTGACGGAGAAGGCGGATATCTTCTCCGAATCGCGCGCGGCGGCGGCGGGCGGGGTGACCTCTTACATGGAGATGCCGAACACGCGGCCGGCGGCGGTGACGATCGACCTCTTGGAGGAGAAATATGCCCGGGCGGCGGAGGTCTCGGCGGTCAACTACTCGTTCTACTTAGGGGCGACGAACGACAACCTGGCGGAGGTGGAGCGGCTCGATCCGGCGCGGAACTGCGGGGTGAAGGTCTTTATGGGCTCGTCGACGGGAAACATGCTGGTGGACAACGAGCAGACGCTGGGGGATATCTTCCGGCTGTCGCCGACGCTCGTGGCGACACACTGCGAGGACGAGGCGACGGTCAGGGCCAATCTGGCGGCGGCCACGGCGGCGTTCGGCGGGGAGATTCCGGTGGCGATGCACCCTTTCATCCGGAGTGCGGAGGCGTGCTACCGTTCGACGGCGCATGCGGTGGAGCTGGCGCACCGATACGGAGGGCGGCTCCATGTGCTGCACCTGAGCACGGCGCGGGAGCTGGAGCTGTTCGAGGCGGGTAAACCGCTGGAGGAGAAGCGGATCACGAACGAGGTGTGTGTGCATCACCTGTGGTTCGCGGCGGGGGACTATGCGGAGCGGGGGACGCGGATCAAGTGGAATCCGGCGGTGAAGTCGATCGCGGATCGGGAGGCGTTGCGGGCGGCGGTGCGGAGCGGACGGACGGATGTGGTGGCGACGGATCATGCGCCGCACCTGCTGAGCGAGAAACAGCGTCCGTATCTGGAAGCTCCGTCGGGAGGGCCGCTGGTGCAGCACTCGCTGCCGGCGATGCTGACGCTGGCCGGAGAGGGGATTTTTACGATACCGGAGGTGGTGGAGCGGATGTGTCATGCTCCGGCGCGGCTGTTCCGGATTCGGGAGCGGGGTTTCCTGCGGAAGGGCTATTTCGCGGACATCGCGATCGTGGATATGAAGGCGCTGTGGAGAGTAGTTCGCGGAACGGAGGGGACGGCGGAGGAGGAGCGGATTCTCTACAAATGCGGCTGGTCGCCGTTCGAGGGGGTGGAGTTCTCGGCGCGGGTGCGCCACACGTTCGTCAACGGGGCGCATGTCTACAACGCGGGGCGGATCAACGATGCTGTCCGGGGGGCGCGGCTGGAGTTCCGGGCGGAGTGATCTCCCCGGGAGGGGCTCCATGCGAGGCGGGGGCAGGGGTTTCGGAAACTTTTAGGAACCTTTTCGGGGCCTTTTCGGGCCCGCCCCGGGCTTCCGCGACGGGGGCATTGAAGGCACCTTGGGTAAACCGATGAAAGTCGGCAACAGCGGATACAGTTGGTCGACCAGAATCAGCAGCACCAACAGTATGCGTTTGAATTTCAATACGACACAACTCTCTCCGAGCCATGCTCACAACCGCAGCCTCGGTCTTCAGTTGCGGTGCCTCTCGGAATAAACGGGCACCCAAAGGGTGTTTTACTGGCCGTGTCTACCCATTTGTGCTTCTGCGGCTCTTTGAGCCGCAAGAGCTCGGCCCAAAGCACTACTCCGTGTCGGCCTCACTGCGGCTCCGCTATCGCTCCGCCGCGTTTTCGCGCGCCTTGGCGATCCATCTATATTCGGCTCACCGCCGAAATAGTTGAATCGCTTCTTTGGGCGGTGGCGCGCGGTTTGGTTTGAGGGGACTGGCCTCGGGCCGGCCGGGCCCCACGTCCCGTGGACGGGCGATGCTTACGCATCGCTGCGGCAGCCTCTACCCCAAGGCAGCCTCGGCCCAATTCTCCTTCCGCACGACGGGGCTCCGCTGGACTCAAGTGGAATGTGCGAACCATAGAAACGGAGAGGGAGGGATGACGCAAAACCCCAGCGGGGGGCTTTCCTACATTGCAGGAAAGCCCCCGGCTGGGGTTTATAACCTTTGTCTCCTCTGCTGTTGACAAGCGGGAGGAGGCCTGGTGGATGGTGCTAAGCGATAAACACGGCGCGGAGATACACTCCGCGCCGTGTAATGGCTTTACACGCGTCTATGCCTCAACGGCCAAGCCGTCTTGTGCAGCTTCCGCGGCTGTGGCTACGGCCTCCTTGGGCCCGACGATCAGGTCCTGGAACTGACGAGTCCCTGTACCGGCCGGAATCAGGTGACCGCAGATCACGTTCTCCTTGAGCTTTTCGAGCGGGTCGACTTTGGCGTTGATCGCTGCTTCGTTCAAGACTTTGGTGGTCTCCTGGAAGGAGGCGGCGGACATGAAGCTGCTGGTCTGCAAGGCGGCGCGGGTAATCCCCTGCAACACCTGATCCGAAGTTGCCGGCACGGCGTCGCGCACTTGCACCTCTGTCATATCCTTGCGACGCAGCATGGAGTTCTCGTCGCGAAGCTGGCGCAGGGTGATGATCTGGCCGGCACGCAAGGTCGCGGAGTCTCCGGCGTCGGTAACGACTTTCTTTTCGTAGATGTCGTCGTTCTCTTCCATGAAGTCCCATTTGTCGACGATCTGTTCGGGCAGGAAGCGGGTGTCTCCCGGGTCTTCGATGCGCACTTTGTTCATCATCTGGCGGACGATGATCTCGAAGTGTTTGTCGTTGATCTTCACGCCCTGCATGCGGTAGACTTCCTGAATCTCGTTGACGATGTACTCCTGCACTTTGGTCGGCCCCTGGATCGACAAGATATCGTCCGGAGTAATGGCTCCGTCGGACAGCGGCATGCCGGCGCGGATATAGTCGTTCTCCTGCACCAGGATCTGTCTGGAGAGCGGCACGAGGTATTTCTTCACTTCGCCGGTGCGCGAGGTGACGACGATCTCGCGGTTCCCGCGCTTGATCTTGCCGAATGATACTTCGCCGTCGATTTCCGACACGACTGCCGGGTTGCTGGGGTTCCGGGCTTCGAAGAGCTCGGTCACGCGGGGAAGACCCCCGGTGATGTCGCCTGCCTTACCGACTGCACGCGGAATCTTGATGAGGATATCCCCGGCAGCCACTTTGGCGTTCTCTTTGACGACGATATGGGCGCCCACCGGCAGGTTGTACTGCTTCTGTTCGTCGCCGTTCTTGTCGAGAATCCGGATGATCGGGTTCTTGGTCTTGTCGCGCGATTCGATAATCACTTTCTCGCGGTAACCGGTGGTTTCATCGGATTCTTCGCGATAGGTGACGTTCTCGATCACGCTGTCGAAGGTCACTTTACCGCCGAATTCGGAGATAATAACGGCGTTGTAGGGATCCCATTCGCAGAGCAAATCCCCTTTCGATACCTTATCGCCGGTATTCACATACAGGGTAGCCCCGTACGGCAGGTTGGCGTTATACAACGTCGCTCCGGTATTGTTATCTACGATCCGCAAATCGGCCAATCGGCTAATGACCATATAGACTTTCCGACCGGTATCGTCTTTGCGTTCGACCATGCGGAGTTCGTCGATCTCGATGTGCCCGTCGTATCTGGCCACGATCTTATTGTCGGCTGCCGAACCGCCGGCAACCCCCCCAACGTGGAAGGTACGGAGGGTCAGCTGGGTACCCGGTTCACCGATGGACTGGGCGGCAATAACCCCGACGACTTCTCCTTTCTGCACCATACGGCCGGTAGCCAGGTTCCGCCCATAGCACTTGGCGCACACGCCTTTCCGCGATTCGCAGGTGAGCACGGAGCGGATTTCGACCATCTCGACCGGGGAGTCTTCGATGGCTTTGGCGATCTCTTCGGTAATCTCTTCTCCGGCTTTGACGATCAGCTCGTTATTGAGCGGGTTATAGATGTCGTGCACGGAGGTACGCCCGAGAATCCGTTCGTACAGCGATTGCACCACCTCTTCGTTCCGCTTAATCGCCGTCGCCTGCAACCCGCGCAAGGTGCCGCAGTCTTCTTCGTTAATAATGACGTCCTGCGCCACGTCGACCAACCGACGGGTCAAATAACCGGCGTCGGCGGTCTTCAATGCGGTATCCGCAAGCCCCTTCCGCGCACCGTGGGTCGAGATGAAGTATTCGAGGACGCTCAACCCCTCCTTGAAGTTCGAAAGGATCGGGTTCTCGATAATCTGCGCCGCTTCGGCGGTGGATTTCTGCGGCTTGGCCATCAAACCACGCATCCCGGAGAGCTGACGAATCTGCTCTTTGGAACCCCGGGCTCCGGAGTCGAGCATCATGTAAACCGGGTTGAAGCCCTGATCGTCTTCGGTCAGCTGCTTCAGCACGGTGTGGGTCAACTTGGAGTTGGTGTGCGTCCAGATGTCGATGATCTGGTTGTACCGTTCATTATTGGTAATGAACCCCATGTTGTAGTTCTCCATCACTTCGGCGACCTGATCGTAACCGTCCTGCACGAGGGCTTCCTTCTCTTTCGGGATAATGACGGCATCGAGGTTGAAGCTCAAGCCGCCCCGGAAGGCCATCTTGTACCCGAGGGCCTTGATATCGTCCAGGAAGTTCGCCGTCACCGCCGCGCCGCACTGTTTCATCACATCGCCGATGATATCGCGCAAGGACTTCTTGGTCAGCAGGAGGTTGATATACCCCACCTGTTTCGGCACCACCTGGTTGAAGATGATCCGCCCGACGGTGGTGTCGATGATGTTCCCGGGCCCGAGCCGCAGTTTCACTTCGGCGTGCAAATCCACCCGTCCCTCATTGTGTGCGATAATCGCCTCTTCGGCCGAGTAGAAGACGAGTCCCTCGCCCTTAACCCCCTTGCGCGGTTTGGTGATGTAATAAAGCCCCAAGACCATGTCCTGAGAGGGCACGGTGATCGGCGCTCCATTGGCGGGGTTGAGGATGTTGTGCGACCCGAGCATCAAGAGCTGCGCCTCCAAAATCGCAGCATTCCCCAACGGCAAGTGCACGGCCATCTGGTCGCCGTCGAAGTCGGCGTTGAATGCCGTACAAGCCAGCGGGTGCAGCTGCAATGCTTTCCCTTCGATCAACTTCGGCTGGAAGGCCTGAATCCCCAAGCGGTGCAGCGTAGGAGCACGGTTCATCAAAACCGGATGCCCTTTGATGACGTTTTCGAGGATGTCCCAGATGACAGGATCTTTGCGGTCGATGATCTTCTTGGCGCTCTTAACGGTCTTGACAATCCCGCGTTCGATGAGTTTCCGCACGACGAAGGGTTTGTACAACTCCGCGGCCATGTCCTTGGGAATCCCCATCTCGTGCATCTTCAGCTCCGGCCCGACGACGATCACGGAACGGGCGGAATAGTCCACGCGTTTCCCGAGCAGGTTCTGACGGAAACGACCCTGTTTCCCTTTCAAACTGTCGGAGAGCGATTTCAAGGGCCGGTTGGACTCGGTTTTCACGGCATTCGACTTGCGTGAATTGTCGAACAGGCTGTCCACCGCTTCCTGCAACATGCGTTTCTCGTTCCGCAAGATAACTTCGGGGGCCTTGATCTCGATCAGACGTTTCAACCGGTTGTTCCGGATAATCACCCGCCGATAAAGGTCGTTCAAGTCGCTCGTAGCGAACCGCCCCCCATCGAGCGGCACGAGCGGCCGCAGTTCCGGCGGAATCACGGGTATGACGCGCATGACCATCCACTCGGGCTTGTTCACTTCCCGGCTGGCGCGGAAGGCTTCGACGACGTTCAACCGCTTCAAGGCTTCGCTCTTCCGCTGCTGGGAGGTCTCGGTGGATGCTTTATGCCGCAGGGAGTATGACAGTTCGTCGAGGTCGATGCGTTGCAGCATGAGTTCTAAGGCCTCGGCTCCCATCATGGCGATGAATTTATTGGGGTCGCTGTCTTCCAAGGCGCGGTTCCCTTTGGGCAGGGTGTCGAGGATGTCGAGGTACTCTTTTTCGGTGAGCAAATCGCCTTCTTCCACATTTTCTGCGGCGCCTTTCTGGATCACGATGTACCGTTCGTAATAGATGATCATGTCCAGTTTCTTGGTCGGTATCCCGAGGAGGTAGCCGATCTTATTCGGCAGGCTCCGGAAGTACCAGATATGGGCCACGGGCACGACCAATTGGATGTGTCCCATCCGCTCGCGGCGCACTTTCTTCTCGGTCACTTCGACGCCGCAGCGGTCGCAGACGATCCCTTTATACCGAATGCGTTTGTATTTGCCGCAGTGGCACTCGTAGTCTTTCACGGGGCCGAAAATGCGCTCGCAAAACAAGCCGTCGCGCTCGGGCTTGTAGGTCCGGTAGTTGATGGTCTCGGGCTTCAGTACTTCACCGCTGGATTTCTCCAAAATCTGCTCGGGGGAGGCCAGGGAGATGGTGATCTTCTGGTAGTTCCCGGGGGCTTTCGTTTCTTTATTATTATATGCCATGTCTTCGTCTTGTTTAAACTGTCTAATCAATCATTCTCTTGCGTGTGTCTGTTGTTCTTCGGTCTGTGAAACCGGAGGACGCTGTCGTTTCGATACATAGCGTATCGTATAACCATTTGGTTATTCAACAACGTTGAACCTGCTTTCGGGTAACTGCTTTGTCCGCGCGCCTGGGAAATTCATCCGTTTCAACGAGCGTTGAAACGGTGTATTTCCTGTTAAGGCGTGGCGCGCGGTCGAGCTGGAACTGCCCTCAAGCCGGGCGGGCTGTTCTTTTTGTGAACAAAAAGAACCAAAAAAACTTTCACGGATGCTGACGCATCCGATGACGGTTCTTCGTGGGGTCACAATAAGAACAGTTCCGTACGGTTCAAAAAACGAAAGAACAAAAACTACTCGACCAAAGAGTGATTATTCGAGTTTGACATTCAGGCCGAGGCCGGTGAGTTCGTGCAGGAGGACGTTCATGGCCTCCGGGATGCCCGGCTGAGGCATGTTGTCGCCTTTGACGATCGCTTCGTATGCTTTGGCGCGGCCCACGACGTCGTCCGACTTGATGGTCAGGATTTCCTGGAGGATATTAGCCGCCCCGAATGCTTCGAGGGCCCAGACTTCCATCTCCCCGAAACGCTGGCCCCCGAACTGAGCTTTACCGCCCAGCGGCTGCTGGGTGATGAGCGAGTACGGGCCGATCGAACGGGCGTGCATCTTGTCGTCGACCATGTGGCCGAGTTTCAGCATATAGATAACCCCTACGGTAGCGGGCTGGTGGAACATTTCGCCTGTCCCGCCGTCGTAAAGATAGGTCCGGCCGGAGTGAGGAATGCCTGCTTTTTCGGCATACTCGTTGATTTCGTCCAGCGTCGCGCCGTCGAAAATCGGGGTGGCGAATTTAACCCCCAGCTCGCGCCCTGCCCATCCGAGCACGGTTTCGTAGATCTGCCCGAGGTTCATACGGCTCGGCACACCCAGCGGGTTCAGCACGATATCCACGATCGTCCCGTCCGCGAGGAAGGGCATATCTTCGTCGCGCACCACTTTGGCCACGATCCCTTTGTTACCGTGCCGGCCGGCCATCTTATCCCCGACGCGCAGTTTGCGTTTCTTGGCGATGTAGACTTTGGCGAGCTGGATAATCCCGGCGGGAAGTTCGTCGCCGTTGGTGATGTTGTATTTCTCGCGTTTGAGGTGTGCGTCGAGCTCCTTGTATTTGATAATGAAGTTGTTGATCAGGGCTTTGATCAGTTCGTTCTTATCTTTGTCGGAGGTCCACTTCGTCGGGTTGATGTTCAGGTAGTCGAGTTCCTGCAAAGCTTTCTGCGTGAACTTGTTCCCTTTGTCGATCACTTCCATGCCGAAGTAGTCGTGCACGCCGGTCGAGGTCTTGCCGTTGACGAGCGACCAGAGTTTGGAGACGAGTATCTCGCGCAGCGCCGCGACTTCTTTGTTGAAGTTCTCTTCGGCGCGTTCGATCTGGGCTTTTTCGCTGGGTTTCCCCTTTTTGCCGGTGGTCTCTTTCCCGGCGCGGGAGAAGAGTTTCTTGTCCACAACGACCCCGAACAAGGACGGCTGGGCCTTGAGCGAAGCGTCTTTCACGTCGCCTGCCTTGTCCCCAAAAATCGCCCGCAGGAGCTTTTCTTCCGGACTCGGGTCGGATTCGCCTTTCGGCGTGATCTTCCCGATGAGGATATCGCCCGGCTTCACGTTGGCGCCGATGCGGATCACGCCGTTTTCGTCCAGGTCGCGCGTCGCATCTTCGCTGACGTTCGGAATGTCGCTGGTAAGCTCTTCCACCCCGCGCTTGGTGTCGCGCACTTCCATAATATACTCGTCGACGTGCACGGAGGTGAAGATATCCTCGCGCATCATCCGCTCGGAGATGACGATAGCGTCTTCGAAGTTATACCCCTGCCACGGCATGAAAGCGACCTTGAGGTTCCGCCCCAGAGCCAATTCTCCCTTTTCGGTGGAGTAGCCCTGGGTCAATATCTGACCGGCCACAACGCGCTCGCCTTTCCGAACCATCGGCTTCAAGGTGATCGAGGTGCTCTGGTTGGTCTTCCGATATTTGGGCAGCTTGTATACGGTCACTTCCGGATCGAACGAAACGAATTTCTCGTCTTCTGTCCGGTCGTACTTGATGTGGATTTCGGTCGAGTCCGAATGCACGATCTCGCCATCCCGCTCCGCAACGACCTGGGTACGGCTGTCCCCAACAACAGCCCCTTCGAGGCCCGTCCCGACGATGGGCGCCTCTGACCGCAAGAGCGGCACGGCCTGGCGCATCATGTTCGATCCCATCAAGGCTCGGTTGGCGTCGTCGTGTTCGAGGAAGGGAATCAACGATGCGGCAATGGAGGCGATCTGGTTGGGAGCGACGTCCATAAGCTGCACCTGATCCGGACTCACCACGGGGAAGTCTCCGTCGAGTCTGGCTTTAATCTGCTCGTCGGTCAGTGTCCCGTCGTTCGCTACGGTAGCCTCGGCCTGAGCGATCACGAGCCCTTCTTCTTCCTCGGCGCTATAGAATTTGATGTGCGAGTTGTCGGTATCCACTTTCCCGCCTTCGACGGTGCGATACGGGGTCTCGATGAAGCCCATGTCGCTGATCTTGGCGAACACGCACAGGGAGGAGATCAACCCGATGTTCGGCCCTTCAGGGGTTTCGATCGGGCACAGCCGCCCATAATGGGTATAGTGCACGTCGCGCACTTCAAAACCCGCCCGTTCCCGCGACAGACCGCCCGGCCCCAAAGCTGACAAACGCCGCTTATGGGTCAATTCGGCCAGGGGGTTGGTCTGATCCATGAACTGGCTGAGCTGGTTGGTGCCGAAGAAGGAGTTGATCACAGAGGACAGGGTCTTGGCGTTGATCAAGTCCACGGGGGTAAACACTTCATTGTCGCGCACGTTCATCCGTTCGCGGATGGTTCTGGCCATCCGGGCAAAACCGACGCTGAACTGATTGGCGAGCTGCTCGCCGACGGTTCGCACCCGTCGATTACTCAAGTGGTCGATGTCGTCGACGTCGGTCTTGGAGTTGATCAGCTGGATGAGGTACTTGATGATGGCGATCATGTCCTCGCGGGTCAAGACCTTGACTTCGCTCGGGATGTCGAGGTTCAGTTTCTTGTTGATCCGAAACCGGCCGACATCGCCCAGGTCGTACCGCTTGTCGGAGAAGAAGAGTTTGTCGATGACGTCCCGGGCGGTAGCCTCGTCCGGCGGCTCGGAGTTGCGAAGCTGTCTGTAAATATACACCACGGCTTCTTTTTCCGAGTTGCAGGGGTCTTTCTGCAAGGTGTTGTAGACGATGGAGTAGTCATTTGCGGAAGCCATCTCTTTGTGCAAGAGGAGGGTCTTCTCGCCCGACTCGAGAATGTCGTCGATGTGCTCTTCGGCCAGCACGGTCTCGCGGTCGATGATGATCTCGTTCCGCTCGATGGATACGACTTCGCCGGTGTCTTCATCGACGAAGTCTTCTGTCCACGATTTCAAAACCCGTGCGGCGAGTTTCCTGCCGACTGCCTTTTTCAGGTTGGCTTTATTGACTTTGATCTCGTCGGCGAGACCGAAAATTTCGAGGATCTGCCGATCGCTCTCGAAGCCGATGGCGCGCAACAGGGTCGTGACGGGCAGCTTCTTCTTCCGGTCGATGTAGGCGTACATCACGTTATTGATGTCGGTCGCGAATTCGATCCAGGAGCCTTTGAACGGAATAATACGCGCACTGTACAGCTTCGTCCCATTCGAGTGCATGCTCTGACCGAAGAATACGCCGGGAGACCGATGGAGCTGCGATACGATCACGCGCTCGGCTCCATTGATCACGAATGTCCCGCGAGGGGTCATATAGGGCACGGCACCGAAGTAGACGTCCTGGATCACGGGGTCGAAATCCTCATGCTCCGGGTCGGTACAGTACAATTTCAGCTTGGCCTTCAAGGGCACGCTGTAGGTCAGGCCGCGCTCCAGACACTCGTCGATGGAGTATCTCGGGGGGTCGATATAGTAGTCGATGAATTCGAGGACGAAGTTGTTGCGGGTGTCGGTGATGGGGAAGTTCTCCATGAACACTTTGTACAACCCTTCGTCGAGCCGGTTCTCGGCTGTGGTCTCGAGCTGAAAGAAATCTTTGAAGGATTTCAGCTGTACCTCCAAAAAGTCGGGATAGGCCATCCGGAGATCGGAGGAGGCGAAGCTGATGCGTTGCGGGTGCGATTGAGTCCCGCTGGGGGTGGCTTTCGTCGGCATGTTCGCTTTTTACGAATGAGTAATGTGTTGAACAGCGCTAAATCTAGGTTCCAGAACTTTCTTCTCCTGTCTCTTTCGTTCGCTTTTTACACGCCATTCTTTGTGCCGGATAGAACCGTACCTTTCTTGAAAGAAAGGTACCCAAAGAACTTTCATGATAGCTACGCTACGCCTTAGGCTCCGCAGTCCTCATGTTTCGCGACTGCTTTTGGGTCGGGGTTGTAGCGCGCTTCATGCGAGCTAAACCTTATGGCGCGCTACAACTCCCGGCCCAAAAAAGAGTCCGAGACTTGGGCCGCCGGCAGCTGGAGGATGCGCAAGCATCCGTCGAAAGTCTTTTTGGTTCTTTTTCTTCAGAAAAAGAACGGTACCCTCCAACACAAGGTAAAGGGTGCAAAAAATGAACGATGACGAAAAAGGAGTAAGCAGACCGTTCCGGAGGAGGAGGGGGTGTTTCTTGTCCGGGTCGCCTTTAGCCTGCGAGGCGGACAACTCTGCTCCCCTGCTCTTGTGGGTCTGTTATTTCCTTGTGCTGAGGGCCGTCCGAGGGGCGGCTTCGGCGGGTGGTGTTCGAGGGCGCGGAAGGAGGCGCTTTCAAAAACCAGAAAAAGGTGCAAAGCCCACGCGAGGTGAGCCTTACACCGTTCATGATTCCCGGGATGGTGGTTTTCAGCGCGTTAGGGTGAAAGCCGAGTGGGTATCCCGGAAAGATGGGAAGCGTCTTACTTCAGTTCGACTTCTGCGCCTGCTTCTTCGAGCTGTGCTTTCAGGGATTCGGCTTCTTCTTTCGAAACGCCTTCTTTCACTGCTTTCGGTGCGCCGTCTACGAGGTCTTTTGCTTCTTTCAGGCCGAGACCGGTGAGTTCTTTCACCACTTTCACTACCTGCAATTTAGCCTGGCCGCCGGATTTGAGGATCACGTCGAACGAGCTCTTTTCTGCTGCGCCGCCTGCTTCGCCGCCTGCGGCCGGTGCTGCTACTGCGACTGCTGCTGCGGCCGGTTCGATCCCGTATTCGTCTTTGAGGATGGTTGCGAGTTCGTTGACTTCTTTAACGGTCAGGTTTACCAGCGATTCTGCCAGTGCTTTGATGTCTGCCATCTTGGGTATTGGTTTGAATGGTTATTAATTGGCTTGTTTGTCTCCTTCCGAGGGATGTTACCGCTACCTTTGGGCCCGGACGTCCGGTTTCACGCGTGGGTTCGGAGGGTCTCTCCGACGGGTGGAACCTGTCACGGTTGTCGTGGGTCTACTCGGTGTCGCGCCCCTCTTCTTGGGGTTACAAACGGGTTTTCGGTTTTCGAGGTATCAGGCGGCTATGCTGCGATGGTGCTGCATGGGTCGCCGATGCCGATTACTGTGCCCGGTTTTCCAAGGCTTTGACGAGCCCGGAGATTTTTCCGCCAGCAGATCCCTGCAAAGCCGAGATAACGTTCTTGGCGGGGGATTGAAGCAGGCTGATAACGTCGCCGATGAGTTCTTCGCGGGATTTGATGTTGACGAGCGCTTCGAGCGATGCTTCGCCCATATAGACGCATTCGTCGACATAAGCCGCTTTGAGCATGGGCTTATCGCCGCCTTTGTCTTTGCGGAATGCTTTGATCAGTTTGGCGGGTGCGTTCCCGGTGTTGGAGAACATAATGGAGGTGGAGCCTTCCAAAACGCCTACCAGTTCCTGGTCTGCTTTGCCGGTCTGTTCCAAGGCTTTGCCGAGCAGGGTGTTCTTGACGACGATCAGTTTGATCTCCTTTTCGAAGCAGGAGCGACGCAAGGCTGCGGTTTGCTCTGCATTCATGCCGGAGATGTCGGCGAGGTAGAAGTGGGTATAGGTTCCGAGCTGATCGGCTAAACTCTTGATTACTTCGGATTTTTGTTCCTTTCTCATCTCTCAGTTTCTTGTGGTTAGTCGATTAGTCTACGGATTTCGGGTCGATCTGCAAACCGGGGCTCATGGTGGTGGAGAGGTAGATGCTCTTCACGTAGGTCCCTTTGGCAGCTGCGGGTTTGAGTTTCAGGATGGTGCGCAGGAACTCTTTGGCGTTGTCTTCGATCTGTTTGGCTTCGAAAGAGACTTTCCCGATAGAGGTGTGCACGATCCCGAATTTATCGACTTTGAAGTCGATTTTCCCGGCTTTGACTTCTTCGACTGCTTTGCCGACTTCCATGGTTACGGTACCGGTCTTGGGGTTGGGCATGAGGCCTCGGGGGCCGAGCACGCGGCCCAAGGCGCCGACTTTGGCCATGACGTTCGGGGTACAGATAATGACGTCGACATCGGTCCACCCTCCCTTGATTTTCTCTACGTATTCGTCGAGGCCGACAAAATCTGCGCCTGCTGCATTAGCTTCGGCTTCTTTGTCGGGGGTGCAGAGAACGAGTACGCGAACGGTTTTCCCCGTCCCATGAGGCAAGGTAACGACGCCGCGGACCATCTGGTTGGCTTTCCGGGGGTCGACGCCGAGACGGACGTCGATGTCGACGGAGGCGTCGAATTTGGTGAAGGTGATGTCTTTGAGCAATGCCGCTGCTTCGTCCACTTTGTGAACTTTTCCGGGTTCTACTTTGGCGAGGACGGCTTTTCTATTTTTGGTCAGTTTCATAGGGTGTGGTCTCCTCTCCTCGGTTAGTTGTTTGTCGGAAATTCACCGGTGACGCTGATCCCCATACTGCGGGCGGTACCTGCGACCATCCGCATGGCGGATTCGACGGTGAAGCAGTTCATGTCTTCCATCTTCTCTTTGGCGATGGTCTGGATCTGTTCCCAGGTCACGGAGGCGACTTTTTTCCGGTTGGGTTCAGCAGAACCTGACTGAATCTTAGCGGCTTCTTTGAGCTGTACTGCCACCGGGGGTTGTTTGACGATGAAGTCGAAGGACTTGTCGCTGTAAACGGTAATGACCACGGGCAGTACTTTGCCTGCTTTGTCCTGCGTCTTTGCGTTGAATTGCTTGCAGAACTCCATGATATTGACCCCCTTGGAACCCAAGGCGGGGCCTACGGGCGGCGAGGGGTTCGCCGCGCCACCTTTGATTTGCAGTTTGATGAAACCTGCAACTTCTTTGGCCATAGTGCGTGTCTAAAAAATCGTGTGATTACTCTTTTTCTACTTGCATAAAACTCAGTTCCATCGGAGTCTTACGCCCGAATATCTTGACGGAAACGTGGAGTTTTTTCCGTTCGTTGTCGACTTTTTCGATGGTGCCGACGAAGGAAGCAAAGGGTCCGTCGATCACCTTGACGGATTCGCCTTCCACGTAAGGGGTTTCGTTTTCTTCCTCTTGCGTGGCGAGCTCGTCCACCCGACCCAGAATCCGACTGACTTCCTGCGGCCTGAGAGGGGTGGCTTGCAGGGTGGATTCTTTGGTGTCGCTCAAAAAGCCGAGTACGTTCGGGGCGTTTCTCAAGATATGCGGTATTTCGCCCACGAGGGCGGCTTGTACCAAGACGTAGCCGGGATAGGAAATGCGTTCTTTGGTGATTTTCTTCCCGTTGCGTACCTGATATACTTTTTCGGTGGGAATAAGCACTTGGGCGATGGAGTCTTCCAGGTGCAAGGTGCGGATCTCGGATTCGAGATATTCCTTGACTTTTTTCTCTTTACCGCCGATGGCGCGTATGACGTACCATTCCAGGACGGGTTTTTCTCCGTTGCTCATTCCGCGTGTACTAATATTCTGAAAACCTACTTGCTGTGGGTGCGATGGGGATCGCGCCGGAAGGGGGGTAAATTACGGGGCTAATACAAAATGCTGTATATGCCTTTCATAATGGTTTCGAAGCTGATGTCCATGGCGAGGATCACGAGGGCCAGGATCAGGGAGGCGATCATGACGACGATGGCGCTGTTCTGGAGGGAGTTCCAGGAGGGCCAGGTGACTTTGTGGACGAGTTCGTTGTATGCTTCTTTGAAGTAGGTGGATTTCATAATCGGGGTTCCATTAAAAACGGGAGAGGAGTGGTGTGCTCCTCGTCCGAATGGGATATATTTCTGCTGTGTATCTGGTTCGAGGTCGCCTGGGGGGTCGAAATGATCTCGACAGGTTCCGGTCGTTTTTCTGGCAGGGGTGGAGAGATTCGAACTCCCATCAACGGTTTTGGAGACCGCTATTCTGCCCTTGAACTACACCCCTGTAAAAATGAGGCGGCGCGGTGGGCACCGCCTCATGGTGTATGGCATCCCTTGCGGGATAATTAGTTAGGCGATGATTTCGGTGATCTGCCCTGCACCTACGGTACGGCCGCCTTCGCGGATGGCGAAACGGAGACCTACGTTGATAGCTACCGGGTAGATGAGTTCCACGGTGATGGTAACGTTGTCGCCCGGCATGACCATTTCAACGCCGTCGGGGAGTTGTACTTCACCGGTTACGTCCAAGGTACGGAGGTAGAACTGCGGACGGTATTTGTTGTGGAACGGGGTGTGACGCCCACCTTCTTCTTTCTTCAGGATATAGACTTCAGCTTTGAATTTGGTGTGCGGGGTGATCGAACCCGGTTTGGCAACGACCATACCGCGTTTCACTTCTTTCTTGTCGATACCGCGCATCAGCAGCCCGACGTTGTCACCTGCTTCCCCTTCGTCGAGGAGTTTGCGGAACATTTCGACACCGGTACATACCGATTTCTTGGCTTTTTCGCCCAAGCCGACGATTTCGACTTCATCCCCTACGTGGATAACGCCGGTTTCGATACGGCCGGTCAGCACGGTACCGCGACCGGTGATCGAGAAGACGTCTTCGACGGGCATCAGGAAGGGTTTTTCGTTTTCACGCGGCGGGATCGGAATATAGGTATCCACCGCATCCATGAGTTCCATGATTTTGTCTTCCCACTGTGCTTCGCCGTTCAAGCCGCCGAGGGCAGAACCGCGAATGATGGGGGTGTTGTCGCCGTCGAATTCGTATTTGCTGAGCAGGTCGCGTACTTCGAGTTCGACGAGGTCGAGCATTTCGGGGTCGTCGACCATGTCGCATTTGTTCAGGAAGACGACGATACGGGGTACGTTCACCTGACGGGCGAGCAGTACGTGTTCGTTGGTCTGGGGCATCGGACCGTCGGTCGCTGCTACAACCAGGATGGCGCCGTCCATCTGTGCGGCACCGGTTACCATGTTCTTCACGTAGTCGGCGTGGCCGGGGCAGTCTACGTGTGCGTAGTGGCGGTTGGCGGTCGAGTATTCTACGTGCGAGGTGTTGATGGTGATCCCGCGTTCTTTTTCTTCGGGAGCGTTGTCGATCGAGTCGAACGAACGGAGTTCGGACAAACCTTTCTTGGCGAGAACGGTGGTAATCGCTGCGGTCAAGGTGGTCTTACCGTGGTCTACGTGACCGATGGTACCGATATTGACGTGCGGTTTCGACCGGTCGAATTTTTCTTTTGCCATGGGTTGTAAGCGTTTTTAATTGTTGTTTGTTTGTCTCTTTATACAAAAGAGCGGAAGACGAGATTCGAACCCGCGACCCTTAGCTTGGAAGGCTAATGCTCTACCGACTGAGCTACTTCCGCTTGTTTTCGGTGGTGTTTGCGAGGGGGTGTGCCGTTGTTCTTGTATGCCTCTTTTGTTTTAAGGCGGAGAGGACTACGTCACTAATGTGCCGTGATCATTGTCTCCGTTTACCCCTGAGATGGATTACGTCACTGGCGTGCCGTGATCCACGGCCTCCCGGCGGGACCCCTACAAAACTTTCACTTCGATAAAAAGTGCCGAACTGCGTTCGTTGTTTTGAGTTTCTGACAGCGCCCTTTTGCAAACAAGTTTGCAAGGTCGTATCGGAAACTCAAAAACGCCTGGCGGCGATGCTCTTTTTATCGAAGAACGATTTGTGGGCGGAGATGGATTCGAACCACCGAAGTCGAAGACAGCAGATTTACAGTCTGCCCCATTTGGCCACTCTGGTATCCGCCCGAGTTTCAATCTGTTAGCATTTCCCCGAAAAAGGGAGAACAGGACATTTCGGACGACAAAGATAGGCATTGGTTTTGAATTTCCAAACTTTTTCGTCCTTTACCCTGCTTTTTTTCAACCTATTAGACGGGAGGGGTGAAAAAGGAAGGGTTACAGAACTTTGCGGATGACGATTCCCTGGACGAGATAGAGGTGGCGGATGCGGTCGCGACGGAGGCCGAGGGGGGGCTGGTCGCTGCCGGAGGGGGGGTCGAGCCAGAGGCCGGAGGCGACTTTCCGGTCGGGGCGGATGTAGCCCATTCGGGCGTATTCGCTGGTCACGAGGAGGTAGATCTCGCCGGGGAGAACGGGGCCTTGGGGGTCGACGCGGCGAAGGGCGACGATGGCGCCGGAGGGGATGTCGGGGGCCATGTGGTCGCCGGTGCAGAGGGCGGCGAGGTCGCAGTCGTCGATGCCGGGGATGGAGAGGTGGCCGTCGGGCTGGGCGGTGGCGAGGAGGGAGGGGTCGGAGGCGAGGCGAAGGGCGTCGAGCGGGTAAAAGGGGATGCGTCCGGAGGCGGTGTCGGGACGGGGAGGGAGGGGAAGGGCGGAGAGGTCGGGGCTGGGGCCGTCGCCGGTCAGGAGCCACGAGCGGTCGAAAACGGGGTAGCGACGGACGATCCGGTCGGCGAGGTCTTTGCTGATCCGGTTGCGGTGGCGTTTGATCTGGTAGAGGTTCTGGCTCCGTTTCAGGCCTATGGAAAAGGCGAAGGCGTTGGTGGACAGGCCGGTCCACCGGATGATTTGTTCGAGCCGCTGCCAGTCGGTCATGGTGCAGGAGGTTTGAATGTTACTGCATTATGTTGCAAAGTTGCATCATAATGTTTAAATTTGCTTTATACATTTTATACATGAAATCGAATAACTAATTGCTAATCAAAGATAAAACTCGCATCCGACTATACAATAAAATATTTAAATTCGAGTTATCGTCTCCCGGTTTACTATTACTTATCTTCTTTGTATGCAGGACGTTCCGAAGGGCTGCCACCGTTCGGAACGTCTCTTTTTTGTATCCGGAGGGGAGAGAGGGGGCTATTCGTACTGCTCGACGGCGCGGATGAAGGCGGCGGGGTCGTCGCAGCTGATGATGTATTGTTCTTCGTAGATGTCTTCGATGAGGACGAAGCCGCTCCAACGGGAGGCGCAGAGACGAAAGAGGCGGCGCTCGCGGAGGTTGAGGTAGAAGCCGTAGTACCCGCCGAAGCCGTAGACGCCCCAAAGGGGGATGCAGTAGCGCATCTGGCGGGGTTCGACGAAGCGGATGTGGCGGATGTCGGAGAGGGGGATCTTGATGAGCTCCATGACGCAGTGGATCTCGACGGAGTGGGGGGAGACGCGCATGAAGCGGGGGATGGAGAGAGAGGCGAGCAGCAGCAGCACGACGACGATGGTGGCGAACCAGGCGGGGAGGTAGCTGGCGCCGGAGAGGTAGAAGAGGAGGCCGACGAGGGTGCCGACGAGGAGGAGGGTGGCGAGGGTGAGCCACCGGGCGCGGCGGTCGAGCCGAAAGCGGAATTTGGGGTCGATGGTGATGGGGTCTTTCATACTATCTACACTACAATATAGGTCGCTGAGCGACGAAGGGGCGGGGTCTTCAGGCCGGCGGAGGCATTCGGCCGACGATGGGCCGCCGATATAGGTGGCCGGGTCGGGTGGCCCGGGTTGAACCGCTTGGGTTTGGGGGCCCGGAAGGGGTGGCCGGTTGGGTGGCCCGGGTTGAACCGCTTGGGTTTGGGGGCCCGGAAGGGGTGGCCGGTTGGGTGGCCCGGCATGGGTGGCCGGGTTGAACCGTTCGGGTTTGGCCCCCGGGTTGGGTAACCGGAGGGATGCCGCGTTGGGTCGCCGGAATGGTCGGCCGGAGGGAACCGCTCGAGGTTGAGTGGCCGGAATGGTCGTCCGGATGGAACCGCCCGGCAAGGGTGGCCGGGTTGAGCCGCGCCGGGATGGCCCCCGGGATGGGTAACCGGAGGGATGCCGCGTTGGGTCGCCCGGGTTGAACCGCTCGGGATGGTCGCCCGGGAGGAGTGGCCCGGCAGCCCCCCATCGATCAAAGGAAGAGGCCGGCGGCACGGGCGGTGGTGGCGGCCCGAACGGTTTCGACGGAGAGGCCTTTGATCTCGGCGAGGCGGGCGGCGATGACGGGAATGTGGGCGCTCTCGTTCCGGGTCCCGCGGTAGGGGACGGGGGTCAGGTAGGGGGAGTCGGTCTCCAGCACCATGTTCTCGATGGGTATCTGCTCTAGAACTTTCACGACGGAGGAGTTCTTGTAGGTAATAAAGCCGCCGACGCCGATGGCGAAGCCGCCGAGGGTGGCGATGCGTTCGTAGTCTTTGAGTGTCCCTTGGAAGCTGTGGAAGACGCCGCGGATCTGGCCTTGCAAGGGTTCGAGGAGGGGGAATATCTCGTTCCAGGCGTCGCGGACGTGCAGGATCAAGGGGAGGTCGTATTCGATGGCGAGTTGCATCTGAATGACGAGGGCTTGGCATTGCGCGGTGAGGGAGCTGGTGCTCCAGTGGAGGTCGAGGCCGACTTCGCCGATGGCGCACCACTTCACAGGGGGCTCTTTGAGAAGCTGCCGAACGATCTGAAGTTCTTCGCGCCAGCGGGTGTTCTCGTTGACGGAGGTGGGGTGCATGCCGATGGCGGCGCGGCACATGTCGGGGTAGGCCCGGACGGTGTCGAGCAGGGCGCGGTGGCTGCGGGAGTCGACGGCGGGCAGGATGATCTGGCGCACGCCGACGGCGGAGGCACGGGCGAGGGTCTCGGCTCGGTCGGGGTCGAAGTCGGGATCGAAGAGGTGGGCATGCGTGTCGACGTAGTAGTCTACGGACGGGAGGGATGCCGGGTGAGGAGTCGGTTGTAAACTTTCCATGCCGTTTCTATTGGGTGGGTCTCGGCCTGAATGGGGTATGGCGCGGTGGCTGCGGCCCAGGCGGATTCCATGGGGTAGTAGTCCGCAGGGGGGGCGTCGCCCCGGTTCATGGCGTCGAAGAAGGTTTGCCAGCGGGGGTAATAAAAGTCGCGCAGGAGGCCGCTCCATTCGCGGTGGGCGTAGTCGCGGAGGCCGCCGAGGTCGGCGGCGTGGCGGTTGCCCCACGTGGTAATGAGGGTGCGGGCGTTCCAACGGTAAAAGTCTTGCTGGGGCCGCAGCCGGCTCCACTGCATGGCGCTTTCGATCCAGGGGCCGACCATGAATTCGGGTCGGGAGCTGAGGAGGGTGTCTTGCAGCAGCAGGAGGCTGAGGAAGTCGTCGCTGAGGCGCCGAAAACGCTCGCGGTCGTTCCGGTCGAAGGCGGTCTCGATCTGGCGCAACAGTACATTGGCGTGGTCGGCCAGGGCTTGACGGGCGACGTCGACAAGGTCGTATTCGAAGTTGTTGCAGCCGCGGTACCGATCGGCGACTTGGAGCATCAGGCCCAAGGCGCGACGGGTCTCGTCGGGGTCGTAGTTGAGTCGGGCGGAGCCCCAGCTGGAGACGCGGTCGACGCGCAGGGCGGGACGGGCGCAAAAGACGGATTCGGTGGTTCCTTCCTGTGTGCCGTCATAGGGGGCGTCATAAACTGTATTGGCGAGTATTTTCCAGGCTTCGACCACGGGTGGCAGGGTGCGTCCGTACCGGGCCTGCACATAGCCCTCGACCCACTGGATCCGGTCGAATTTCTCGGGACGCCACGGCAGTTCGTAAAGCAGTTCGAACATCACGGGGTTGTTCTCGATCCCTTCGGGGGTGGTGCCGACGCCGCGAAGGAAGCGGGCGCATGAGCTGTCGGCGTGCTGCATGTCGCGGGCGAGGTAATAGCTGTCGATGAGGCGGCGCATCTTGCCGTGCATGCCGACGTTGCCGCCGAAGTTCAGGAGCATGCAGTAGACCCAGTCGTGCCGTCCGTAGCCGCCGTCGCGCCACCAGGGGGATCGCCGATCCCCGCCCCACATGGGCCGGCTCTCGCTGAAAAGGTCGAGCACGAGCATATCCCCGCCGGGCAGGTCGCGGATCATCTCGGGGTGGGGGCAGCTCTGCCAGGCCTGGGCCACCCACACGGCGCCGGGGTTGGCGCGTTTCATGGCGTCGTAAATGGCTTGCCCGGCGGCAGGAAGGTCGACGCCTTGTGTAGAGCCGCCTTCATGGAAGGGGTCGATGGCGAAATAACGGGCGTCGTCGCCGTACAAGGCTTTGAGGTTCTTATAATAGGTGTCGGCGATGGTCCCGAACCGGGGGTCGGTGGGCAGCAGGAAGGCGGGGCGCCGATAACCGCACCAAAGGCCGGGGTCTTGCACTTGGGTGAGCCCTAACTGCCGCCACATGGCGGTGTCGTTGGGCACCATTCCGCCATACCCGGCAAAAACGGGCTGCATGCCCCACTCCCGATACCGCTGGACGATCTTCTGCTCCAGTTCGGCTTGTTTGTCGTACCAGTCGGCAGGGTTGGGCCCGCCCCAGGCTTCGAGGTTGTTCATGAGCCACCAGGCTTGATGTGCGGGCCCGGCGATGAAGCGGTCGATTTGCTCTTTGTCGAACCCTAAATCGAGCAGGGTGTTCCGCCAGACGGTGGCGGAGCCGGTCAGGGACAAGGGGGTGGTGATGCCGTGCAGGGCCATCCAGTCGATCTCTTGCTGCCAACGTTCCCAGTCCCAAAACGGGGTGGAATAGGAAAAGGTGCAGTAGTTCATGTAGTACCGCACGAGCATGTCGGTGGCATGCCGCTCCACGGTCTTAGGCTTGGGAAACTTGAGATGGCTCAGGCGCGGGCGGGGATTGTTCCAGGTAATCTGCACGCCTGCATAGTACTTGAGGTACCAGTTGAGGCCTACGGCGATGGAGAGGTAATTATTGCCGCGAATGACGATTTTCCCTCCTTTGGCGTCGAGTTCGAAGAAGTCTCGGGGGGATTGCTGGTCTGCGAGTTCGAAGAGGAAGCGGGAGCTCTGGCCGGGCTGGATGCGGTCGACGAGGGCGGACACAGGATTCCCGGCCGCGCTGCCGAGGGCGGCGAGGGGGGCTCCGAAAAGGGTCAGGAGCAAAAAGAATGCTATGGCGAAACAGCGGCGCATCAAAGGTGGGCGTTGTTAAAGGCGTGGGCGATCTGGTCGGCGATGCCGTCGACGGCGCCTTGCAGTTTCCCGCCGACCATCATCTTCAGCATGGGGTTGAGCTCGATGTCGAGCACGATGCGCATGTGGGTACGGGGGGTCGCAGAACCGTCGGGGGTGCTGTCTTGCATCTGGGTCCAGAAGGTGAAGGGGATGGGGGCTCCGCCGGCGGTGTCGTCGGCGCACACTTTTATGTGCTTGTTGGGCTGACGCTCGACCATCTTCAGTCCGATGGTAAATCCTTTGGCACGGAAGCGGCAGGTCTCTTCGGTGGCTTCCCAACTGTCGACTTTGTCGGCCAAAATCGGGGTGAAGTTCTCGAAGCTGGACAGAACGCGGAATATGCGCTCGTCGGAATGGGTGATCTGGACTTGCTTGCTGGTATAACGCATGGCTAATTCTGTGTTTCGTTCGTTTACTGTGTCTGCCCGCAGGAACTGCCGCTTTTTTTGGGGGTCGGTTCGCGCGCCTGGGGAAATCTTGTCAAAACGTGCAAGCACATTTTGACAAGATTTCCCTCTTTAGGCGGGGCGCGCAGGAAAACTGTTGTCGCGCGCCTGCGCGATTCATCTATATTCGGCTCGCGCCGAAATAGATGAATCGCTTCTTTTGGCGGCGGCGCGCGGTTTGGTTTGAGGGGGCTGGCCTCGGGCCGACCGGGCCCCACGTCCCGTGGACGGGAAATGCTTACGCATTTCAACTACCAGCCTCGGCCCAATTCCTCGCCCCATTCTTTGTTCGCGCGCCGGGGAAATCTTGTCAAAACGCGCAAGCGCATTTGGACGATTTCCCTCTTTAGGCGGGGCGCGCGGGAGAACTGTTGTCGCGCGCCTGCGCGATTCATCTATAATTCGGCTCGCGCCGAAAGAGTTGAATCGCTTCTTTGGGCGGCGGCGCGCGATCGGGACACTGCCCCGGATAGAACTGCCGCTTTTTGGAAAAAGCGGCACCAAAAACTTTTAGTTAGCTACGCTACGCCTTAGGCTCCGCAGTCCTCAGTCTTTGCAATTGCTTTTGGTTCCTCCAAGGTGCAATTAAACGAACGATTAAAGGGGGCGGTTTCTTATTTGCCCCAGGTGTCCGGTGACTGACGCCACTCGCGAAGGGTGGCTACATCTTCCTGCTGCACGTAGCCTTGTTCGGTCGCCAGCTCGATCAGGGTGTTGTAGTCGGACAAGGTATCCAGCTCGACGCCGGCCTGCGCGAAGTTGGAGGAGGCGGTCGGAAAACCGTAGGTGAAAATAGCGACCATCCCGAGTACGTCGCACCCGGCGGAACGCAAGGCTTCGACGGCTTTTAACGAGCTACCGCCGGTCGAAATGAGGTCTTCGACGACGACGACTTTAGAGCCGGGTTCGAAATGGCCTTCGACTTGATTGGCCATCCCGTGATCCTTAGGGGCGGAGCGGACGTAAATAAACGGTTTGCCGAGCGCTTCTGCGGTCAGCACGCCGCAGGCGATGGCTCCGGTCGCCACGCCGGCGATCACGTCGGCATGGGGATACTTCGCGGTGATCAGGGAGGCGAAGGATTCGTAGATCTCGCGACGGGCGGCCGGATAGGACAGGGTCTTCCGGTTGTCGCAGTAGATCGGCGAACGCCACCCGCTGGCCCACGTAAACGGATTTGCAGGGCTGAGTTTTATTGCCTTAATTTGCAGCAATGTTTGTGCAATCTTTTTGCCGGTTTCCATACCTAACTACTTATGAAAAAGGTCTATCGTTCGGATAATGTCGTCGCGTTCGGCACGCCGGAGGAGTGCGCGGCGCTGGCGGCGGCGACGGAGGCGTCGTGGCTGGTCATGCAGGCCGATACGCTCGGGCCGGACGGCGGGGCGACGCTCGGATTAACAAATTTGCAGAGAATTTTCGAAACGGCCAAATCCGTAGCGTTCGTTTCGAGGACGGAGGAGGAGAATGAACGATTCTTCGCGCAGTTTGCGGCGCAGTTCCTGCCGATAGAGGCGGCGGGGGGGCTGGTCGTGTCGCCGAGGGGGGAGGTGTTGATGATTTTCAGGAACGGAAGGTGGGATTTGCCGAAGGGGAAGCTGGAAAGGGGGGAGGAGTTGGCGGAGTGTGCGGTGAGGGAGGTGGAGGAGGAGTGCGGGATTCGGGGGCTGGCGGTGGGTAAGTTGCTGACGAGGACGTATCATCTCTATGAGTCGCATTACGAGGCGAATGACCGGTGGGTGCTCAAGCGGACGACGTGGTTTGCGATGGAGAATGACGGGAATGAGGAGCTGAGGCCGCAGACGGAGGAGGGAATTACGGATATTCGGTGGATTGCGGCGGATAGTCTGGCTTCGTACATCGAAAATACGTACAGTACGATTCGGGATGTATTCGCGGCGGCGAAGAGGTTCTGAGGGGGGCTTTTTCTTGTGGGGACTTAGGTGTTGATTTTCATGAGTCTAAGGGGCTATTGCGAGATTCCCGGCGGCGTTTTTTCACTTTTTATCGAAAAACTGTTTGCGGGTTCGGAATTTTAGCTTACCTTTGTCTCCGGAATTTTCGGGGTGTAGCACAGTCCGGTTAGCGCGCCACGTTCGGGACGTGGAGGTCGGAAGTTCGAATCTTCTCACCCCGACCACGAAGTTCCCAAAGGCTCTCATCTTGCGATGAGAGCCTTTTTTGTTTCGCGGGGGCGGTGCCTATCGATAAAAGTGAGACGGGCCTACGGGGGCGATTGAGGGTAGAGGCATTTGGGGTAGAGGCGGCCAGTAAAACGCCCTGTGGGCGCGCCCCGGGCTTCCGCGACGCGCTTTCGGGCGGAGTCGGGGGAAGTGCCAATCACGGTTACAGTTGGTCGTGCTCCACGGACAAAATCAACTGTGTCTACTTGCATTTCTACACGCTGGATCTCAGCCCCACTAATGCGTACTATCGTGCTCACGGTTTTCAGTTGCGTTGCCTCTCGGAATAAACGGGAAGGAGAACCCCGCCCCGGGCTACCGCGATTACGGGCCACAAAACTTCGAAGGCCTGACAAGAAATGTCTGCAACAGTGGCTACAGCTGGTCTTCTGCTACGAGCAGCATTCAAGGGCTGGATCTGGGGTTTTATGCTCAAGGATTCAATTCCGGCAACGCTGATTACCGGGGTCGCGGTCTTCAGTTGCGTTGCCTCTCGGAATAAACGGACTGCTTGGCACGCGAAAGATGGCAATCTCAACCCAAAGCAGGTCGGACGCCCGGGAGGTACAGCAACTCTCAACGCGAAGCGGCGTGTTGCGGGCCTCCCGGTGGGAGGCGTCCGGCCCGCGCGACCCGTTGGGTCGCAAGAACTCCGCCACCAGCACCGCCCCAAGGCTGTCATATTCGGCCTGTCGCCCATCCCCCCGAGCGGCAAAGCCGCTGGGCGACAAGGCCGGAGGTTCCATTCGGAATCGCACTACTCGCTTTTAGTTTAAGCGGGTCGCCGGCAGCGGTGACTGCAACGAGCGTCGGCGAGTTGCAGAAGCAACAACCCATTCACCTCCTCAATTCTTTTGGGTTCGGGCTGCGCGCTCCGGGGGTGGGCCGAACGGCCCAGCGCGCAGGCCCGGCGGTTCTACGAACCGCAGAAGCACGGCCCATTCGTCCGCGACCTGTTTGCAGTCGCCGCCAGCGGAGAGCAGCAACGAGCGCCGGCGAGTTGCAGTCCGCCGCGTGGGGTGGCGGCGAACTGCGCGACTCTGCGAGTCGCAGAAGCTCGGCTCAAAGCACTGCCCAGTTCTCCGCTCCCGGACTGCCTCTACTCTATTCTCTTTTCGTACGCGGGAGAACTTTTTTCGCGCGCCTGCGCGATTCATTCTATTTCGGCTCACCGCCGAAATAGCTGAATCGCTCCTTTAGGCGGGGCGCGCGGTTTGGTTTGAGGGGACTGCGCTCAGGCCGCGCGGGCCCCACGCCCCGTGGACGGGAAATGCTTACGCATTTCCACTGGCTGCCTCTACCCCTATGCAACGCGGGCAGCCTCAGCCTAATTCCTCGCACCGCTCTCTGTCCGCGCGCTGGCGGAAATCTTATTCAAACGCGAATCACGCGTTGGAATGATTTCCTTCTTCAGCGATCGCGCGCGGGTCGAGCTTTGTTCGCGCGCCTGGGGAAATCTTGTCAAAACGTGCCAGCACATTTTGACGATTTCCCTCTTTAGGCGGCGGCGCGCGTTTGGTTTGAGGGGACTGTTCTTTCTGTGAACAGAAAGAACCAAAGAACCGACGCAACAACCGAGAGCCATCAAACTTGTTTGAATGGCCGAGGTGCCAGGAGGAAGGCGTAGCCAAACTTCAGAGCGCATCCCTACGGGATGCTCTGGCCGGGTATACCCGCATAACACAAACGAGCAGCGGCGACGCAGCGGCTTCCCTAAATCCCGATTATCGCTTTTTTACTATATTTGTCTCTCGGAACAATCCTTATAACAGAAAATCATGATACACGACGCGTTAGATTCCTCGGTGCATAAATATGCGCGCATACATCCGCTCTTCGCCGTGGCTTTCGAATACCTGGCACAACACCGAGCGGAACTGGACGATCCGGCGTTCAATGGCAGGCATGAGATCAATGGGGAGGATCTCTTCGTGATGGTCGGAGAGCACAGGCTAAAACCGGCGGAAGATACGGTGCTCGAAGCGCACGACAAATACATCGACTTACAGGTGATGATCGACGGAGGAGAATCGTTCGGTTGGGCGCGGAGGAATGCTTGTTCGCAACAGAAGGGGGTGTTCGACGAGGGGAATGACATCGTGTTCTATAACGACGAGCCGACGAGCCGGGTGACGGCGAAAAAGGGGGAGTTCGTGATCTTCTTCCCGGAGGATGCGCATGCGCCGCTGGGCAGACCGGAAAAGGCGGAGGAAGAGGCGATGAGTCGAAAGGCGATCGTCAAAATCAGGGTCGAGGCGCGATAACTGCCTGGCTCTTTACAAGCGTATGAAGCCATATATACTACAAGGAAAAACGACGTGCAGGCGCGAAACCCGATCCTGATTCACCGTGTAAAGCCATAGTATACAACCAAGGAAAAACTTTCTGCAACCCAAACTCGATATGACTGACTTGAAAACGAAACTGAGCCTGTGGGCCGCAATGGCGGCGGGAGTGGCGGGAACGGTGAAGACGGCGACGGCGACGGAGGCCGGAAACAAAACGAAAAACAACCCCGAGAAACCGAATGTGGTCATTATTCTGGCGGACGACCTGGGGTTCGGAGATATTGCCTGCAACGGGTCGCAGGGGACGATCCGGACGCCGAATACGGATCGGCTGGCGGAGGAGGGGGTGCGGTTCGCGGATGCGCATGCCACGGCGGCGACGAGTACGCCGGCCAGATACAGCATTCTGACGGGGGAATATGCGTGGAGAAGGCCGGGGACGGGAATTGCGCCGGGGGATGCGGCGATGATCGTCACGCCGGAGCACAAAACGATGCCGAGGATGATGCAGCGGGCGGGATATACGACGGCGGCGGTCGGTAAGTGGCACCTGGGGCTGGGCGACCGGGCGGGGGCGCAGGATTGGAACGGGGTGGTGACGCCGGGACTCAAGGATATCGGGTTCGACTATTCGTACATCATGGCGGCGACGGCGGATCGGGTGCCGTGCGTATATATCGAAAACGGACGGGTGGTGGGGCTCGATTTGGCGAACCACCCGGAGGATTCGATCCGGGTGAGCTACAGCAGGCCGTTCCCGGGGGAACCGACGGGACGCAAAAATCCGGAGAGGCTCAAACTACAGGCGAGTCACGGGCACGATATGGCGATCGTGAACGGGATCGGAAGGATCGGATATATGACGGGCGGAGGAAACGCCTTATGGGTGGATGAAAACATTGCGGATACGATTACGGAGCGGGCGGTGAGGTTCATCGAACGTTCGGTGGCGGCACAGCAGGAGGCAAAGAAAACCGGGGCGGAAAAACCGTTCTTCCTCTATTTCTGCACGAACGATATCCATGTGCCGAGGGCGCCGCACGAACGGTTCGTGGGAAAAAGCGGGATGGGGGCCAGGGGGGATGCGATCTTGCAGTTCGACTGGTCGGTGGGACGGATTCTGGGGGTGTTGGATTCGCTGGGGATTGCTGAGAATACGCTGGTGATCTTGTCGTCGGACAACGGGCCGGTGGTGGATGACGGCTATCGGGATCGGGCGGTGGAGTTGCTGGGGAGTCACAAGCCGTGGGGACGGTTCAGGGGGGGGAAGTATAGTATCTTCGAGGCGGGGACACGGGTGCCGGCGATTGTCAGGTGGCCGGGGAGGGTGCCGGCGGGGAGGCTGAGCGAGGCGCCGGCGTCGCAGGTGGACTGGTTCGCTTCGCTGGCGGAGTTGGTGGGTGAGGAGCTCGCGGAGGGGGAGGCGCAGGATAGCCGGAATCACCTGGCGGTCTGGCTGGGAAAAGACCGGAAACGCACCAGGGGACGGGAATACATTGTCGAGAATGCGGGCACGCTGTCGATTACGGTGGACGGGTGGAAGTACATCGCGCCGAGCGGCGGGGCGGCGAAAAATCACGATGTAAACATCGAGCTGGGGAATGCGAAGGAGCCGCAGTTGTATCACCTGACGGAGGATATCGGGGAACGGAACAATGTGGCGGAGCTCTATCCGGAACGGGTGGCGGAGCTGGCGGCGCGGCTGGAGGAGGTGCGACGGCTGCCGGATCGGCGGGGGGAGATTTCCGATTCGAAAAAATAACGGAATATGATACGTTTTCGCGGAGCCAGCCTCAGGATTATCCTGGGGCTGGTGACTTTAGTAACGGGGTGTGGGGTAAGGGGAATGGAGCCGGAGAAATACGAGTGGCTGGAGGCGACGCGGGTGTTGGTGGGAGAAATGTGCGAGCTGGCGCGGAACGATGAGGCGCTGGAGTGGTTCACTAGCAATGCAGGGCTGTTGGATCGTATGCGGGAGATGGGGGAGGGAACGTACGATCGGCCGCAGATGGGATGGGTAGCGGAGGTGCCGAAAGAGATATCGATGGGGTTATTAACGTGGTCTGAGAAGGAAGCCACGGAAGAGAAGTGGAGGAACCGAGGGGTGCCGGAGGCGCTGTGTAATCGGGGTATTCCGTCGGCGATGGTGGCGGCGTTTCAGGGGGGCGGAGGAGAATGGGAGGTCGAGGTGAGGGCCCGTTCGATACTGACGAGGAGCAAAAGATATGTCCGCCCACAGGACTGGAGGGAGAATCTGCTGGTGGTGCTGGATTATGGCGAAAAATATGCGGTGGCGGCGACGTTCTGGGAGTCGGGGGAGGGGACGGTGACGGGGTCGGTGACGTTCGTCAGGGCGAAAACGGGGAGGCCGATGTACGAGTGGTTCGAGGGGGGACGGAAGATGAAGATATGGAGGTTGTCGGAGGTGGATTTACAAAAGATGACTTTATGAATTTCAGAAAAGTACGCCGGCAGGATCGCCTGTGGGAGGAGGGGGCGGCGAAGGAGCTGTTAGAGGCGGGGGAGTTCGGTTTTCTGGCGATGTGTGCGCCGGAGGGATATGGATACGGGCTGCCGATGAGTTATGTCTATCGGAGGGAGCGGAATTGTATCTATTTCCACTGCGCGCGGGAGGGGCACAAAATCGATGCGATCGGGGCGAATGACGGGGTGAGTTTCTGTGTGGTGGGGAAAACGAGGGTGGTGCCGTACTCGACGGGATACGAGTCGGTGCATGTGTTCGGCAGGATCGCCCAAGTGACTGATGAGGGGGAGCGGTGGGAGGCGCTCGTGGCGCTGAGGGAGAAATACAATCCGGAGCTGGGGCCGGCTCCGGAAGAGGACGCATACATCCGGAGGTCGTTCGATCGAACGGCGGTTTTGCGGTTGAAGATCGAGCACCTACAGGGCAAGTGCAAGAGGGTGCGTTAAGGGGGGATTCGCAATCTTTATAAAGGCGCCTGGTCAAGGGGCTGGTATTTAAGTCGAGGCGGCCTTTTTTCGAGTCCCGCGCGGCCCCGGGCTACCGCGGTAACTCTTCTGGCGTACCGGGGGGCGTCGGCGGCTACGGCTATAGCTGGTCGTCTGCGGTCTCCGGTATCATCGGGCGGTTCTTGCACTTCAACGCGCAGAGCCTCACTCCCAGCAACGCGGACTATCGTGGCTACGGTCTTCAGTTGCGGTGCCTATCGGAACAAACGGGAAGGAGTGCTTTCGCCGGAACAGATTGGGGACTTAGAACCCGGGCTTGTCCCTTTTTCGTATTTTTGCGGTTCGTAGAACCGCGCGGGCCGTTGGGCCGCAACAGTTTCGCCCAAACCACCGCCCGTTTATCACCATATTCTGTCAAGTTCGGCCTGTCGCCCACTCCCCCGAGCGGCAAAGCCGCTGGGCGACAAGGCCGGCGGTTCGGAGAACCGCGCTACTCGCTCTCGGCCCAAATTCCAGCCCAAAACTCGGCCCAGCGCGGCTCAAAACCGTAAACGGTTTTCGAGCCAAAGAACAGCACTACCCAAAGCTCACCCCAATTCTCCGCCCCGTATCCGCCTCACTGCGGCTCCGCTTTCGCTCCACCGCGTTTTGCCGTCGCCCGCTGGGATTTCATCTCGATTTTGCTCACCGCAAAACGAGTGAAATCCCTATTTAAGCGGGCGGGCGACGGATTTCACGCGCCGTTCTTTGTTCCCTCTTTAGGCGTCGGCGCGCAGTTTGGTTTGAGGGTACTGGCCTCGGGCCGGCCGGGCCCCACGTCCCGTGGACGGGAAATGCTGGCGCATTTCAACTGCCAGCCTCTACCCCAAACGCGGACTGGGCAGCTATGGAGAAACAGGCTTCTATTGGTGGGGAGAAATGGGAGAAGGAGGAAAGACAGGGTCTTTCGCCCGATTGCTGTGCCGGAGGAAAGGCTCTTGAAGATTAAGGCTTGGTTATCACGAGCAACGTATGGGAGGGGCTCCAAAAAAGCTGGCGGGTGAAAAGAAAAAGGGGCTTTCGTTCTATTGCGGGGTCGCAGGAGAGGTTCTTGAATAAAAAAAGCCTCTGGTTATCTTACGATAGCCAGAGGCTTGAAGGAGGCGGCGACCTACTCTCCCACAACTTCGTGCAGTACCATCGGCGC
>NZ_JBQIQO010000013.1:0-54945 GCF_056799795.1 Rikenella sp. | reverse complement strand
CGCGCGCCGCCGCCTAAAGAGGGAAATCGTCAAAATGTGCTGGCACGTTTTGACAAGATTTCCCCGGCGCGCACTAAGAACTGGGCCAAGCTGCTTAAGCGATACGTAGTATCGCTCCGTCCCGCCGGGGTCACCCGGACGCCGCCCGCGCAGGGCAGTTTTAGACGGGACAAAGCTCGACCGCGCGCCAACGCCTTAACAGGAAAATCATTCAAAAGCGATGTTCGCTTTTGAATAAGATTTTCCAAGGCGCGCGAACAAATCGACTCTGCCGAAAACTTCGTCGCCCGCCCGCCTAAAGAGGGATTTCGCTCATTTTGCATCAGCAAAATCGAGATGAAATCCCAGCGGGCGACGGAAAGGTGGCGGAGCAGTAGCGGAGCCGCAGTGAGGCGGACACGGGGCGGAGAACAGGGCTGTGCTTTGGGCTGTGCTCGTTCTTCGGGCGGGAAAAGCGGTTACGGTTTTCCCGCCGCGCTGGGCCGAGCATGGGGCTGTGGGTTGGGCCGAATTGTTGGTCGTGTTATTGCGGCTCTTCGAACCGCCGGGCTTGCGCGCAGGGCCTTCGGCCCACCCCCGGAGCGCGCAGCCCGAACCCGACAGAATTGGGGCGGTGAATGGGTGCTGTGCTTCTGCGGCTCGCAGAGCCGCGCGGGCCGAAGCCTTCCGCAGCGGAGGCTCGCAACTGGCGTTGCTTTAGGCCCCGCAGGCTTCGACCCGCTAAGGCAATTGCATTTTCTCAGGCTTGGTTGTGTCTCGTTGCGCTACCGCTGGCGGCAAACAGCTGTAGGTCAAGAGCGATTAGCGCGGTTCTCCGACCCCGACAGAATTGGGGGCGAGTTTTGAACTGCGAATCGGGCTGAATTGTTGGCCGAGCTCTTGCGGCTCTTTGAGCCGCGCAGTTCGCCGCCACCCCACGCGGCGGACTGCAACTCGTCGGAGCTCGTTGCAGTCCCCGCTGGCGGCGAATTGCTATAGGCTAAGAGCGAATAGCGCGATTCCGGACGGAATCGCCGTCCTCGGCGCGCAGCGAACGCCGAAAGCGGGCGCCGGGGGGCGAGCCCGAGGATGAATGGGCGGAGAGTTGGGCTAAACTTTTGGGCTGTGCTTTTTCGACCCTTTGGGGTCGCCGGCCTTGTCGCCCAAGCCGCTACGCGGCTTCGGGGGGATGGGCGACAGGCCGAAACCAACAGAATGGGGCGACGAATGAGGCAGTGTAGTTGCGGCTCACAGAGCCGCGCGGGCCGGAGCCACCCCCGGCGTAGGGCCGCAACTCGTGATCCTCGTTCGGCCCCCGCTGGCTCCGTCCGCCAAAGTCGACCCAGTTAGAGTAACTCCAGCCCCTTGCCCCCCGCGAGCGGCACCCCCGTTTATTCCGAGAGGCACCGCAACTGAAGACCGTGGGCCCGGTCGTACCCGCCGTTGGAGTTGAGACCCTGCGTGTTGAAGTCCAAGAACATGCCGTTAGTTTCGTTGGTTGAGCACGAATAACTATAACCGTAATTCCCGTTGTAGTACAAAGTTCCCATATGGCTATAGCGGTTGCCCGGGGCGGGCCGCCGACAGGGCGTTTTACTGGTCGCCTCGACCCCAAATGCCTCGACCCTCGTTTATTCCGAGAGGCAACGCAACTGAAAACCGCAGGCGCGGTGATAGGCGCTGCTGGGATAGAGACTCGCCACCCCGAAATTCAAATACACCCCATTGCTGTCGTTCACCGACGGCGAATAGTAAAACCCGCCGTTTCCGATGCTCCACAATGCTCCCTCGCTGCTGCCGCGGTAGCCTGGGGGTGTCGCTCGGCACTCGAACCGGGCCGCCTCGGTTTCAAGTAGGGGCAGAGGCTGCCGGTTATTGGGGTAGATACGACCAGTAAAACACCCTGTGGGTGCCCGTTTATTCCGGGAGGCAACGCAACTGAAAACCGCTGGCGCGACTGTCTGCAAAACTGCAATTGAGATATTGGGTATAGGCATTCAGGGTCGTGCCACGATAGTGGTCGCCATTCTCGCAAGACGTTCCGGATAAATAGATGCCATAATTGCCCACGCCAGATGTCTCGCCGTATCCGATGTTGCTGCGGTAGCCCGGGGGCGGAAAGGCGAATCGGACATTACAACCTCTTCCATCGCTCCGTGTTTTCCCAGGCCTCCGACTCGAAATCTTCCACCCACAACAAAAAATGAAAAACAGGTTTTCGACCCGGACGCGGCGGGTTCGGGGAATTATTCGTATCTTTGGTAGTTCGATTCGGGTGCGGGGGGCGCGTGGCGTGGGGAAAGAGTGCTCGGAATCAGACGGTTAAATGTTAAGCATCACTTAAATCTATGGGTGTTACAGCCAGCTTGCTGAAACTTTTCTTCGGCAGCAAAGCAGACAAAGACAGAAAGGCGATTCAGCCGTATGTGGACAGGATTCTGGCGGTCTATCCGCAGATTCAGCAGCTCTCGGACGATGAGCTCAGGGAACGGGTCGCGGAGCTCAAGGCGATGATCCGGGAGCGCATCCGGACGGACGAGGAGCGGATTGCCGAACTGAAAGCCCGGATGGAGGAGGCAGACGTCGAGATCAGCGAGAAAGAGGAGATCGGAACCGAGATCGACCGGCTCAAAAAACATGTGAACCAGACCATCGAGGTCGTTCTCGACGAGATACTGCCCGAGGTTTTCGCCATCGTCAAAGATACCGCGCGGCGGTTTGCGCAGGCGGGACAGGACGGGAAAGAGGGGACGATTACGGTCGCGGCGACCGAGGCCGACAGGGAACTCGCTGCCAAGGGGTGCGACTTTGTGACGATCGAGGGAGATAAGGCGGTCTATCGCAACCATTGGCTCGCGGGAGGGGCGGAGGTGACGTGGGATATGGTCCACTACGATGTCCAGCTGTTCGGCGGGGTGGCGCTCCACAAGGGGAATGTGGCCGAGATGGCGACAGGCGAGGGGAAAACGTTGGTGGCGACCTTGCCGGTATTCCTCAATGCCATGGCGGGAAAAGGGGTGCATGTGGTGACGGTCAACGACTATCTGGCGCGGCGAGACTCGGAGTGGATGGGGCCGTTGTACCAGTTCCACGGGCTGACGGTCGACTGTATCGACAAGCACCAGCCGAACTCGGATGCGCGGCGGGCGGCGTATAACTGCGATATCACGTTCGGTACCAATAACGAGTTCGGGTTCGACTACCTGAGGGACAACATGGCGATCGAACCGGGGGATTTGGTGCAGCGGGAACACCACTATGCGATTGTCGACGAGGTGGACTCGGTGCTCATCGACGATGCGCGGACGCCGCTCATCATCTCGGGGCCGGTGCCGAGGGGAGAGGATCAGCTGTTCGAGGAGTACAGGGGACAGGTCGAGGCGCTCTACGGGTTGCAGCGGAATCTCTGTACGACGCTCCTGGCGGAGGCCAAGAAGGCGGCGGCTGAGGGGGACGAGCAGAAGGCGGGGAAGTTATTGTTGTGCGTACACAAAGGGCTGCCCAAGTACAAGCCGCTTATCAAGTTCCTCTCGGAGCCGGGGATGAAGGCCCTGATGCAGAAGACGGAAAACTTCTACATGCAGGACAACAGCAAGCGGATGCACGAGGTGACGGACGACCTCTACTTTATTATCGACGAAAAGCTCCACAGTGTCGAGCTGACGGACAAGGGGCATGACGCGTTGTCGGGGAATATCAACGACAAGCGTTTCTTCATCCTGCCGGACATCGGGAGCGAGATCGCGACGCTGGAGCGCGGGGATATGACGGTCGAGGAGCGGATGGAGGCCAAGGACAAGCTGCTGTCGGAATATGCGCTCAAGTCGGAACGGGTGCACACGGTGCATCAGTTGTTGAAGGCCTATGCGCTCTTCGAAAAGGATACGGAGTATGTGGTGATGGACAACAAGGTGAAGATTGTCGATGAGCAGACGGGGCGTATTCTGGACGGGCGGAGGTATTCGGACGGGTTGCACCAGGCGATCGAGGCCAAGGAGCGGGTCAAGGTGGAGGCGGCGACGCAGACGTTCGCCACCATTACGCTTCAGAACTATTTCAGGATGTACCACAAGCTCAGCGGGATGACGGGGACGGCGGAGACGGAGGCTTCGGAATTGTGGAATATCTACAAACTGGATGTGATCGTCATTCCGACGAACCGGCCGGTGGTGAGGAAGGATTACCAGGACTTGATCTACAAGACGAAGCGCGAGAAGTATGCGGCGGTGATCGAGGAGATCGTCAAACTGGTCGGGGAGGGGCGTCCGGTGCTGGTGGGGACGACGAGTGTCGAGATTTCGGAGTTGTTGTCCAAGATGCTCAAATTGCGCGGGATCAAGCACAATGTGCTGAATGCCAAGCAGCATCAGCTGGAGGCGCAGATCGTGGCGGAGGCGGGACGTGCGGGACAGGTGACGATCGCTACGAATATGGCGGGGCGTGGGACGGACATCAAACTCACGGCTGAGGTGAAGGATGCGGGGGGGCTGGCGATTATCGGGACGGAACGGCACGAGTCGAGGCGGGTGGACAGGCAGTTGAGGGGGCGTGCCGGACGGCAGGGGGACCCGGGGAGCTCGCAGTTCTTCGTCTCGCTGGAGGACGACCTGATGCGGCTGTTCGGCTCGGAACGCATTGCGCGGCTGATGGATACGATGGGGCTGAAAGAAGGGGAGGTGATTCAGGCGGGGATGATGAGCCGCGCGATCGAACGGGCGCAAAAGAAGGTCGAGGAGAACAACTTCGGCATTCGGAAGCGGCTGTTGGAGTATGACGATGTGATGAATTCGCAGCGCGAGGTGATCTATACGCGGCGGCACAATGCGGTCTTCGGCGAACGGATCGAGGTGGATATCAACAACATGATGACGGACTTCGCGGAGACGTTCGTGGAAAATTACCGGGGGCTGCCGTTCGATGAGTTCAAGGTGGAGCTGATCCGCCAAATCTCGATCGAACCGTCGCTGACGGAGGAGGAGTACAACGACCTCAAGGATCAGCAGGTGGCGGAGATGATTCTGGGCGATATGCGGAGTGCGCTCAAACGGCGGGCGACGCAGATTGCGCAGCAGGCGTTCCCGGTGCTGGAGGCGATCTACAAGGAGCAGGGGGACAAGTTCGAGAATATTTCGGTGCCGTTGACGGACGGGAAACGCGGGCTGAATGTGCCGGTGAACTTCAAACGGGCGATCGAGTCGCGGGGGATGGAGATTCACAAGGCGTTCAGCCGGGTGATGATGCTCATCACGATCGACGACGACTGGAAGGAGCACTTGCGGGATATGGACGATCTGAAGCAGTCGGTGCAGAATGCGGCGTATGAACAGAAGGATCCGCTGTTGATCTACAAGTTCGAGTCGTTCGAGTTGTTCCGCCGGATGATCGAGAAGATCAACCGGGAGGTGATTTCGATGTTGCTGAAGGTCTACCTGCCGGTGGGGCCAGCTTCTGCTCAGGACGGGGAGGGGCGTGCCGTGCCTCAGGCGCAGCCGCAACAACAGGCGGTGCCGCAGCGTAATCGCCCGGATATGAGCCGGATGCAGACGTCGCGCAACGAGGGGCCGGTGCCGCCGGGGGCGGTTGCTCCGGCCAAGGCGGACAAACGGGTGGGGCGGAATGATCCGTGTCCGTGCGGAAGTGGGAAGAAGTACAAGAACTGCCACGGGGCGGCGTAGCTTTTGCGTTTGTTCCTCTATGTATAAGGGATGCCCTCCGGTCGCTGTGCGGCCGGAGGGCTTTTCTTTTACGGGCTCGTGCGGGGGCGTTTCTGGCGGGTCGAAGCTCGACTAAAAATGGGTTGGGCCGCGGCTGCTTTGGGGGAGAGGCTGCCGGACTGCTTGGGGTAGACACAGCCAGCCCAACGCCTTTTGTGTGTTTTGTTAGTTTACTAAGTGGCGCCCGCGCGGCTAAAGAATTGGGGAGGCTGCCGATTGCCCACTGCGGGCACGCGGGGCCTGCCTGGCCGACGCATTCGCGTCGTGACGCGCGGCCGTTGCTATTCTTTCTTAGCCTAACCGCGCGCGACCGCTGGAGTAGGAAATCATTCAAACGCATGATTTGTGTTTGAATAAGATTTCCGCCAGCGCGCGGAGCAGGGAGTTGGGCCGTGGCTGCCCACTCCGAAGTGCCGGGAGGCACCGCCCGCCCGGCGTAAGGGCAGTATCCTCCCGTAGGACGCGCGCGCCACGCCTTAAGAGGGAAATCGTCAAAATGCGCTGGCGTGTTTTGACAAGATTTCCCAAGGCGCGCGGTCAAACGGTGTGTGAAATCCGTCGCCCGCCCGCCTAAAAGGGCATATTCTGTCGGTTGGCACTTGGCCAATCCGGCAAGAATTGCCGCGGGCGACGGTTAGGACACGTTCATCTTTCGCGTGCCGAGCGGCACCGGCGGAGCGAAAGCGGAGCCGCAGTGAGGCGGACACGGGGCGGAGAACTGGGCTGTGCTTTGGGCTGCGACTGTTCTTCGGGCGCGAAAACCGGCTACGGTTTTCGCGCCGCGTTGGGCTGAGCTGTTGGTCGTGCTTTTGCGGTTCGTAGAACCGCCGGGCTTGCGCGCTGGGCCTTCGGCCCACCCTCGGAGCGCGCAGCCCGAACCCGACGGAATTGGGGCGGAGAACTGGGCCGAGCTTTTGCGACCCTTTAGGGTCGCGCGGGCCGGAGCCACCCCCGGCGTAGGGCCGCAATTTCGCGATGCTCGTTGCGCCCCCGCTGGCTCCGTCCGCCAAAGTCGAGCCAGTTAGGGTAACTCCAGCCCATTGCCCACCGCGAGTACTTCTCCTCCGTTTATTCCGAGAGGCAGCGCAACTGAAAACCGTGACCACGACCGTCTGAGCCGTTGGCGTAGAGTCCTTGGGGATCGAAACTCAGGTCCATGCCGCGGATGCCGTTCGTGGCGGCAGACCAGCTGAACCCATGACTGTCCACGCGGTTCAGCAAACCTGTATTGTAGTTGCGGTAGCCCGGGGCGGCCCGTGCGGTTCAGTGTCTCCAAAATCAGAATAAGGAAACGAATATAAGTCCGGATTCTAAGTCCCCAATCGTTCCGGAGAAGGCTCTTCTGTCCCGTTTATTCCGAGAGGCAACGCAACGGAAAACCGTGGCCATTGTAACCCGGACTGTTAGGAGTAAGACTGGCTCCGGTGAAGTATGAACAGATACCGTATGATTTGTCCGTTACGGAAGCCGACCAAATTGTTCCTTCACGACCTGTATTGCCTAATCCGCCGAACAATTTGTTATTACCCGCGTCGCGGTAGCCCGGAGCGGGTAAAGGGCTGTCTCTCTTAAAAAGGAATCGCCGGGGGATTTTCAAGGGGGATGTAAATCCCCCTTGAATGTGCTTTTTGCCTACTTTCTATCACATAATAGAAAGTAGGGGCCCCCGCGGCCCGAGCGGAGCAAAGAAAAGATTGACTTTCAAGAAATGCAATCGCATGCAACGTCCTGCGCGTTTGCGTTTCTCCGTTTATTCCGAGAGGCAGCGCAACTGAAAACTGTAGGCACGATGATCCGAGTGACTCGGATTGAGATACGTTGGTTTGAAGTCAAGCCAGAAACACCCGGAACTCGGCCTCTGAGTCGATGAATAACTGTAACCGTTGGTAGCGATGCCAACCAGTCTACCTGATGCGTAATCGCGGTAGCCCGGGGCGGGAGCAGGTCTAACTGTTCACCCGGAAGACGCGTACGATCCCTTTCAGCCGCTTGATCTTATGGATCACCATGTCGACGGCTTGGGCGCCTTTCACTTCGATCGAAAGCTGGCCCTGCATCATCCCCCGCTGGACGCCGAATGACAGGGAACGGATGTTGAGCTTCAACTCCTGGGAAACCAGATCGGTGATGCGACCGGCCAAACCCGGGAGGTCGTCGCCGGTAACACGAATCGTCGCCAGAAAGGCCCCGTTCGAGGTCGTCTCGCGCCAACGCGCGCTCAGCACCCGGTAGGGGTACTCTTCCCGAAGCCGCTTGGCGTTCGGACAGTCGGTGCGGTGGATGGTGATCCCGCTGTGGACGGTCACGAAGCCGAAAATCGGGTCGCCCAGGATCGGGTGGCAGCAGCCGCCTAACTTGTACTCCACGTCGCGCAGGGTTTCGTCGATCACCAGGCAGTCGCCGCTGCGGTCGTCGCCGGACGCCGAGGGGTCGGACTTGGCGCGACGGGGCTGGATCTCAGGCGCGGGAAGGCGACCCGAGGCGGCGTCGGTCAGGAGCTCTTTCACTTCGCCCATCGGGAGTCGTTGCTCAGATATCAGGGCGTAGACTTCGAAGCCGGTCTTGACTTTATAGTATTTCGACAGGGCGGTCACGGCCTCTTCGATGGTCAGGGGGAGTTTCCAGTTCTTCACTTTCCGCTCCAGCTCCTCTTTTCCGAGCTGGGCGCTCCGGGCCTGGTCGTCGCGCAGGATCTGTTTGATTTTCGCTTTGGCTTTCGAGGTCACGACGATGTCGAGCCAACCGGCGCGGGGACGCTGGGTCTTGGAGGTGACGATCTCGACGACGTCGCCGTTGCGCAGACGTTCGCGAAGGGAGACGTTGCGTCCGTTGATCCGACCGCCGGTGCAGGTCATACCGAGGTTGGAGTGGATGTCGAAGGCGAAGTCCAGTACGGTGGAGCCCTCGCGAAGTTTGCGGAGGTCGCCGGTGGGGGTGAAGACGAAGACTTCGTTGCTGCTCAGGGCGAGGTCGAAGCGTTCTTCGATGGTCTCGGCGGCTGCGGTGGTCTCGACGATCTCGCGCAGGCGGGCGAGCCATTGTTCGCTCCCGAAGCCTCCGCCGCCGACGCCTTTGTAGCGCCAGTGGGCGGCGACGCCGCGTTCGGCGACTTCGTCCATCCGCCGGGTGCGGATCTGGACTTCGACCCACCGGCCCTGGGGGGTCACGACGGTGGTGTGGAGCGATTCGTAGCCGTTGGATTTCGGAATCGAGATCCAGTCGCGCATCCGGTCGGGGTTGGGGGTGTAGAAGTCGGTCACGACGGAATATACCGACCAGCACTGCATCTTCTCCTGATCGGGGGGGCAGTCGATGATGATCCGGATGGCGAACAGGTCGTAGACCTCTTCGAAGGGGACGCGCTGTTTCCGCATCTTTCGCCAGATGGAGTAGATGGATTTGGTGCGGCTCTTGAGCTTGTAGCGGATGCCGAGGGCGCGGAGGCGATCTTCGATGGGGCGGACGAAGGTGGCGATGAAGGCTTGTCGGGCGGCGTCGCTTTCGCTGAGCTTGCGCACGATGTGGTCGTACTCGCGGGGTTCGAGGTATTTCAGCGAGAGGTCTTCCATCTCGGATTTGATGCCGTAGAGGCCGAGTTTGTGGGCCAGCTGGGAGTAGAGGTTCAGGGTCTCCCAGGCTTTTTTGTTGCGTTTGAGCTCGGGAAAGCTCTCCAGGGCGCGCATCACTTCGAGCCGGTCGGCCATCTTGATGAGGATGACGCGGGGGTCGGTGGAGTAGGAGACGATCAGTTCGCGGAAGTTGTCGGCCTGGAGGGTCGAGGTCTTGGGGTCGACGGCGGAGATGTGGTTGAGGCCGCGGAGGATGCCGGCGCACTCGGGGCCGTAGGCGGCCGCGATCTCCGGAAGGGGCATTCTGCCGAGCCGGGCGACGTCGTGCAGCAGGGTCGAGATCACGGAGTTACGGCCGAGGCCGATCTCTTCGGCGACGATCCGGGCGGTCTGGATGCTGTGGAATACGAAGGGGGTGCCGTCGTAGCGTTTCAGGTCGCTCAGGCTGCGGACGGCGGTGTGCAGGGCGCACCGGATCTCGTCGCAGGAGGAGGCGCTGAAGGTGGTGCGGATATAGGTCAGAAAGTCGCGGTAGAGGTTCATGGCGGGAGAGAGAGGGATGTATATTTCAGGAATTTCGTAACTTGCACTCAAATTTACGACTTAATTCGGTGTGACGGATGAAATCTGGTCTTTTTTTCTCGCTCCTCGGGCTCTCGGCGGTTGCCGCGGGGAGCGACGGGAGGGCGTTGGCGCAGGAGGCGAGGCAGGGCGATAAACCCAACATCCTGCTCTTTCTGGTGGATGACATGGGGTGGCAGGATACGTCGGTGCCGTTCTGGCACGATACCACGGAGCTGAATCGGAGGTATCGCACGCCGCAGATGGAACGGATGGCGCGGAATGCGCTGAAGTTCACCAATGCCTATGCTTCGGCGGTCAGTTCGCCGTCGAGGGTCAGCCTCATGACGGGGATGAATCCGGCGGCGCATCGGGTCACGAACTGGACGTTGTACAAGGATCGGGGGCCGGATCCGGAGAGTCGCACGCTGAGGTGGCCGGAGTGGAATGTGAACGGAATCGCGGCTACGCCGGGGGTGCCGCGGACGACGTATGCGACGATGCTGCCGGAGCTCTTGCGGGAGGCCGGATATCGAACGATTCTGGTGGGAAAGGCTCATTTCGGGGCGATGGAGACGCCGGGGGCGGATCCGTTGACGCTGGGGTTCGATGTCAATGTCGCGGGGCATGCGGCGGGGGGATTGGCTTCGTATCTGGGCGAAAACAATTTCGGAAACAGGCCGGGGGAGGAGCAACAGAGTCCGTTTGCGGTGCCGGGGTTGGAGAAGTACTGGGGGGAGGATATCTTCGTGACGGAGGCGTTGACGCGCGAGGCGAAAAAGCAGATCGATACGGCGTTGTGGCTGGATCAGCCGTTTTTTCTCTACATGAGCCACTATGCGGTGCATGTGCCGCTGGATCGGGACATGCGGTTCTATGCGAAGTATGAGGAGGCGGGGCTCGATCCGAGGGAGGCGGCTTATGCGGCGTTGATCGAGGGGATGGACAAAAGTCTGGGTGATTTGCGCGACTACCTGAAGGAAAAGGGGGTCGACCGGAATACGGTGGTTATTTTCCTGTCGGACAACGGGGGTTTGGCGGCGTGGGGACGCGGGGGAAGGCCGGGAACGCAGAATTTCCCGCTCCGAAGCGGCAAGGGATCGGCGATGGAGGGGGGGACGCGGGTGCCGATGATGGTCGAGTGGCCGGGGGTTACGGAGGGGGGGACGAATTGTCAGGTGCCGGTGGCGATCTGCGACCTGATGCCGACGGTGGTCGAGATGGCGGGGGGAGATCGGTCGAAAACGGTGCAGCGGATCGACGGGCAGAGTCTGGTGCCGCTTCTGAGGGGGGATGCGGCGATGGGGCGGAAGCATCCGCTGATGTGGCATTTCCCGAATATGTGGGATGCGGAGGGGGACGGGATTGCGCCGCACAGTTCGATTCGGATCGGGGACTGGAAGCTGATCTATTTTTACGATACGGAGCGGACGGCGTTGTTCAATCTCCGGGAGGATATTTTCGAAAAAATAGACCATGCGGAGAATCCGCGCCAGCAGAAACGGCGGGAACGGATGGCGAAGCGGCTCACGGCGGAGCTGAGGCGGATGGGGGCGCAGGTGCCGTGGAATGTGGCGCGAAACGAGTGGTGTGCGTGGCCGGACGGTTCGCCGTACCGGATCCGGCTCGACCGACGGGCGCGGAAGGTGGTGGGAGAGTCGGGGGGAGGGTCTCGGCTCCGGTAGCTGTGTGTAGGGCCCTGTTTATTCCGAGAGGCAGCGCAACGGAAGACCGTAGGCGCGGCTGTTCGAGGTGCTGGTACCGAGGTATTGCGAAGTGAAATTCAAGTCCATGCTACTGCTGCTGTTGACCGTGGACGCCCAGCTAAATCCGGCGCTGCCGACGAGGCCTGATTCGCCTGAGGGGTAGTCGAGGAAGCCCGGGGCGCACCCACAGGGTGTTTTAGAGGTACTGCGAAGTGAAATTCAAGTCCAGCTTGTAGACTTCGCTTGTTGTAGACGACCAGCTAAATCCGCTATTGCCGACAGAGCTTAACGTGCCCGTATAATAGAATCGGTAGTCCGGGGCGGGGTTTGTGCAGTCCGCCGCGCGGGGTGGCGGCGAACTGCGCGGCTCAAAGAGCCGCAAGCGTTCAGCTTAATTCACCGCCCTAATTCTGTCGGGTTCGAGCTGCGGCGTCCGGCCCGGGCATCAAAGATGCCCCGCCGCAAGCCCGGCGACCTAAAGGTCGCACGAGCACCGCACCCATTCACCGCCTAAAGCTCTCGGGTTCGGCCTGTCGCCCACCCCCTGAGCGGCTTCGCCGCTGGGCGACAAGGCCGGCGGTTCGAAGAACCGCAAGAGCAACGCCCATTCCGTCCTCGGCCGCAGCCAGCGGAGAACGAACAATAAGGCCGAGGCGGCCAGCAAAAGACGCTGTGCGTCTCCTCCGCATCCGGGGGCTGCGGGCCGACCGTTACCACGGGGACTTAGCTACTCGCTCTCCGCCCCGTGTCCGCCTCACTGCGGCTCCGCTTTCGCTCCGCCGTTTCCGTCGCCCGCTGGAATTTCATCTCGATTTTGCTCATCGCAAAACGAGTGAAATCCCTCTTTAAGCGGGCGGGCGACGGAGTTTTCGCGAGCGGACTGAGTTTTTTCGCGCGCCTGCGCGATTCATTCTATTTCGGCGCGAGCCGAAATAGCTGAATCGCTTCTTTAGGCGGGGCGCGCGGTTTGGTTTGAGGGAACTGCGCTCGGGCCGCGCGGGCCCCACGTCCCGTGGACAGGAAATGCTCACGCATTTCAACTGGCAGCCTCTATCCCCATTCTTTGTCCGCGCGCCTGTGCGATTTATTCTATTTCGGCTCACCGCCGAAATAGTTGAATCGCTTCTTTTGGCGGCGGCGCGCGTCTTTGGCTACAGGAGGGTACTGCCCTTACGCCGGGCGGGCGCACCCTTCAGGTGTTTTATTGGCAGCCTCTACCCCAAGGCCGCCTCGGCCCAATCCTTTGTCCGCGCGCTTGGAGAAATCTTGTCAAAACGTGCCAGCACATTTTGACGATTTCCTTCCCAAGGCGTGGCGCGCGGTTAAGCTTTGCCCCGCCTCGAACTGTTCTCTTTGTGAACAAAGAGAACCAGAAAAACTTTAGACGGATGCTTGCGCATCCTCCAGCTGCCGACGGCCCAATTCTTTCGTTCGCGCGCGGGCAGAAAAATATGAATCAATGACTTTAAACTCAAATAAATGACGACAATTTCCGATATGATTCGACCGATAGAGGCGTTTGCCCCGGTGGCGTGGCAGGAGGAGTGGGACAATGCCGGGTGGCAGGTGGCGCCGACCGATCCCGGGACAACGCCTTGTTCGGGGGTGCTGGTGGCGCTCGATATGACGGAAGAGGCGCTGCAAGAGGCTGTCGAGGCGGGGTGCAATCTCGTCGTTTGTCACCATCCGCTCTTTTTCAGAGGAGTGAAACGGCTCGTCGGGGCGACGCTTCAGCAGCGGATTGCGGCAGAGGCGATCCGGCACGGGGTGGCGGTCTATGCGGCCCACACCAATCTGGACGTCGCGCCCGGAGGCGTGAGCGCTCGGCTCGCCGAGAAGTTGGGGCTGAGGGAGGTCAGGGTGCTCGCACCGCGCGAAAACCGGCTCATGAAACTCGTCTTTTATACCCCGTCGGCCTATGCCGAACCGGTGAGAACGGCGGTCTGGGAGGCGGGGGCAGGCTGCATCGGGCGGTACGAGGCGTGCAGTTTCAACTGCGAGGGGACGGGGACGTTTCGGGCGGCGACACCGGAGTGTCGGCCGTTCGTCGGGAGCGTCGGCGAGCTCCATGCCGAACGGGAGGTCAGAACGGAGGTCGTCGTGCCGAAAGAGCGGATATCGGCGGCCATCAGAGCTTTGCGGGAGGTGCATCCATACGAGGAGCCGGCCTATGACCTGATTCCGCTCGCGTTGCCGGATCCGAGGGTCGGGCTGGGGTGTGTGGGCGAATTGCCGGAGGAGGTGCCGGTGGCGGAGTTTCTGGGAAGAGTGGCGCGGGCGATCGGGACGAGCTGCTTGAAACACAGTCCGATAGCGTCCGAAACGGTGCGCCGGGTGGCGGTGTGCGGAGGGAGCGGGGCGGAGTTCATTCCGGAGGCGATGGCGAGAGGGGCGCAGGTCTACCTCACGGCGGATCTGAAATACCATGATTTTCAGCGCGCAGAGGGGGGGATTACGCTGGTGGACGGGGGGCATTTCGAAACGGAACGGCAGGCGGTCGATCTTTTTTGTGAACTCATATCGAAAAAATTCCCTAATTTTGCAGTTCGGCGAGCGGGGGAGACCGGGGCGGTCGGATATTTCTTCGACGGAAGATAGGTCGCGATCACGAGAGATGCGAAATATAATCAGATAGTTACCATACACGCACCCACATGGCTACCAAAACCAAAAACGTTGCCGAAGAGTTGTCTACCGAGGAGAAAATCGGTGTACTCTATGCGCTTCAGCAGATCGATTCCAAAACCGACAGCATCAACCACATCAAGGGGGAGTTGCCTTTCGAGGTGCAGGACCTGGAGGATGTGATCGGGGGGCTCGAAACGCGCATCGGAACTTACGGAGAACAGGCCGATGAGTTGAGCCGGGAGGTCAAGGCGAAAAAAGAGGAGATCGAACAGGCGAAGGCACTCATTAAAAAATACGAGACCCAGCAGGACGATGTGCGGAATAACCGCGAGTTCGACTCGCTCTCCAAGGAGATCGAGTACCAGAAACTCGAAATCGAATTGGCCGAAAAACGTATCAAGGAGTTCAATGCCGAGATCAAAAACAAGAAAAAACTGATCGAGGATACAAAGGCGTTGCTGGAGGATCGGAAGATCGACCTCGACGCGAAGCAGGCCGAGCTGGCGGGGATCGAGGAGGAGACGGCCAAGGAGCTGGAGGAGCTCGGAAAACAGGCTGCCGAGGCGAGGGGGAAGATCGACGAGCGGTTGTTGTCGGCTTATGACCGGATTCGGAAGAATGTCCGGAACGGTTTGGCGGTGGTGACGGTCAAGCGGGATGCGTGCGGGGGGTGTTTCAACCGGATTCCGCCGCAGAGGCAGTTGGATATCCGGATGAGCAAAAAGATCATCGTCTGCGAATATTGCGGCCGGATTCTGGTCTCGGATTTGCTGGACGGGGAGGCGGAATAGCAGGAAAATCGGACAATATGGCGTGCGAACTGACAAAATGTCGGTTCGCGCGTTTTTGGTATGCGGTTTGTCTGTTCTGAGGGAGGCGAGCGGGAAGGAAATTTGGCGGATTGCGAAATTGTTCGTATCTTGTCTCCGACCCAAGGGGGGATTTTTTTACCGATTTACGATAAATACAAGTTGCCTATCGATCGATATCTACTCAAAACCACACGTTAAAACGAGTAGAAACCATGAAAACCGAAATCAGAAACGACAAGGAGCAGCGGTTGCTCCGGTCGTTCATCAATGGCGACGAATCGGCGATTGCTACCCTGATCGAAGGTTATCGAAAAAAGGTATATAACTACATCCTGATGCTGGTCAAGGATCGACAGACGGCGGACGACCTCTGTCAGGAGACCTTTATCAAGGTGATCGGGAGCCTCAGAGGGGGCAAGTATGCTGAAAACGGAAAGTTCATCTCATGGGTGTTGCGGATTGCGCACAATCAGGTGATCGATTTTTTCCGGGGAGGGCGCAGACCGGCGCATGTCACGAGCGAGGATGCGGGGTACGATGTCTTGAATAACAAGGAGTTGGCGGATCCGACGGTCGAGGATCGTATGATCCGGGATCAGCTGGAGGAGGATGTGCGGAGTCTGATCGACCGGCTGCCGGAGGAGCAACGGGAGGTGGTGGTCTTAAGGCACTATTTCGACCTCAGTTTCAAGGAGATCGCGCAGCAGACGGGGGTGAGTATCAATACGGCGCTGGGGAGGATGCGGTATGCGTTGATCAACTTGCGCAAACTGGTGGATGAGAGGCGGTTGGCGTTTGCATAAGAAATCATATTTTTGGAGTCTCCTCCTCTCTGCATAAAGCAGAGAGGAGGAGACTCTTTTGTTTGGGGGTGATTGCCTGTTAGGGCTGTTGCGAGGCGTGGGTGGAGGAGGTCTTGGGATTTGGGCTGAGGTTGCCCTTTGCCCACCGCGGGCACGCGGGGCCCGCCCGGCGTAAGGGCAGTACCCTCCCGTAGCCAAAGACGCGCGCCCCGCCTAAAGAAGCGATTCAACTATTTCGGCGCGAGCCGAATATAGATGAATCGCGCAGGCGCGCGAAAACGCGGCGGAGCGTAAGCGGAGCCGCAGTGAGGCGGACACGGGGCGGAGAACTGGGCTGTGCTTTGGGCCGCGACTGTTCTTCGGGCGGGAAAACCGGTTATGGTTTTTCGCATTGCGCTAGGCCGAGAATGGGGCTGTGGGTTGGGCTTGGCTTTTGGCCGTACTTCTGCGGCTCTACGAGCCGCCGGGCTTGCGGCGGGGCATCTTCGATGCCCGGGTCGGACGCCGCAGCCCGAACCCGACAGAATTGGGGCGAGGTTGGTGTCCGGGCTTAGGGCTTTCTCTCGGATGAGAGCGAATAGCGCGATTCCAGAAGAATCGCCGTCCTCGGCGAGGGCGACGCATTAGCGGCGCGAGGGGGCGTGCTGAGGACGAACTTTGCAAAACGGGGGCGGTGAATGGGGTGTTGTCGTGCCCAGAAATGGGCCGAGCTTTTGCGACCCGTAGGGGGGTGCAGTTCGCCGCCAGCGGTGAATAGCATCAACAAGGCGCACCGAGGACGAACCTCGCAAAACGGGGGCGGTGAATGGGGCTTGGCTTATGCGATCCTTTAGGATTGCCAGCCTTGTCACCGAAGCCGCGTAGCGGCTTCGGGGGGGGGATGGGAGGCAGGCCGAACCCAAGAGATTTGGGTGGTGAGTTAGGCTGAACACTTGCGGCTCGCAGAGCCGCGCGGGCCGAAGCCTCCGACCGCGGAGGCCCGCAACTGGTGTTGCTGTGGGCCCCGCAGGCTTCAGCCCGTTTAAACTGGGATGAGTGACAGGTCGAAATCAAGAGATTTGAGTTGTGCGTTGAGCGGCGAATTGCTATGGGCTGAGGACGAACCCGACAGGCTTGGGTGGAGTTCTTGCGACCCAAAGGGTCGCCGGGCCTGCGCGTTAGGCCGTTCGGCCCACCCCCGGAGCGCGCAGCCCGAAATCGAAAGAAATGGGGAAAAATCGAATTTGACAGCCTTGTGGGGTGATAGGGCGGATATCTTTGGTGGGTCGGACGCCCGGGCGGAACGCAACGAACATCGTGAGTTTGCGGGCCTCCCGAGGGGGAGGCGTCCGGCCCGCGCGATTCTGCGAATCGCAAGCATTCCCCGTTTATTCCGAGAGGCAACGCAACTGAAAACCGTAGCCGCGGTTGTCTGAGAAACCGGGGCCCAGGTAGTTGGAACTGAAACCCAAATCCAGACCGCCGATATTGCTCGTTGACGACGAGTAGCTGAATCCATTTTGCCCTACGACGTACAGTGTGCCCGAAGAGTTGCTGCGGAAGCCCGGGGCGGTGCCGCTCGGCACTCGAACCGGGCCGCCTCGGCTTCAAGTTAGGGTCGAGGCTGCCAGTTATTTAGGCCGAGGCTGCCAGTAGAACGTCCTTTGGGCGCGTTTATTCCGAGAGGCAACGCAACGGAAGACCGTGGGAGCGGTAGTGCGAGGTGCCGGAGTCGAGCCACGTCACGTTGAAATTCAAGTCCAGACTGTAGAGCTCGTCCGGAGAGCAAGACCAACTGTAACCGTCCTTACCGGCACTCATCAGATCCCCCAATCGCCCATTGATCCCCCCGTCGCGGAAGCCCGGGGCGGGGAGAGGCGTTTCTCTCGTTTTTATTTCGTATCTTGCAACACCTTATCAACCTTAAAACTCAATTTCGAAAATGGCTCAGGATCAATTCGTAAACAGACATATCGGAAATGCAGCCGAAGAGGTCGAACAGATGCTCGGAGTGATCGGCGTCGGATCGGTCGGCGAACTCATCGACCAGGTGGTGCCGCCGCAGATTCAGCTGCCGAAACCCCTCGAACTCGATCGACCGATGAGTGAATACGAATTTGCGGCCCATATCCGGGAGCTGGGAGCGAAAAACCGGCCGCTGCGGACGCTGATCGGGATGGGGTATTACGGGACGGCGACCCTGGCGCCGGTGATGCGCAATATTTTCGAAAATCCGGCCTGGTATACTTCCTATACGCCGTATCAGGCCGAGATTTCGCAGGGACGGCTGGAGGCGTTGCTCAACTTTCAGACCATGATCAGCTCGTTGACGGGGCTGGAGGTGGCCAACTGCTCGCTGCTGGACGAGGCGACGGCGGCGGCCGAGGCGATGATCATGATGTTCAACCTGCGGTCGCGGGAGGCGGTCAAGGAGGGGCGGAACGTCTTGTTCGTGGACGAGAATATCTTCCCGCAGACGCTCGATGTGCTACTCACGCGGTCGGAACCGCTGGGAATCGAGCTGGCGGTGGATTCGTTCGAGGAGTATGAGTTCAGCGGGCGGGAGTTCGGGGCGATCGTCCAGTATCCGGGCGCTAATGGGCATGTGGCGGATTACTCGGCTTTTGCGGCGGGGTGTCATGAGCGGGGGATGCTGGTGGCGGCGGCGGCGGATATCCTGTCGTTGGCGCTGCTGCGTGCGCCGGGTGAGTGGGGGGCGGATATCGCGGTGGGTTCGACGCAGCGGTTCGGGATTCCGATGGGATTCGGGGGGCCGCATGCGGGGTATATGGCCACGCGGGATGCCTACAAACGGCAGATGCCGGGGCGGATTATCGGGGTCTCGGTGGATCGGCTGGGGAACCGGGCGCTCAGGATGGCGCTCCAGATGCGCGAGCAGCATATCAAACGGGAGCGGGCGACTTCCAATATTTGTACGGCGCAGGCGTTGCTGGCGACGATGGCGGGCATGTTCGCGGTCTATCACGGGGCGGAGGGGCTTCGGCGGATTGCGACTCATGCCCATGCGCACGCGCATGCGGCGGCGGAACTGCTCAAGGGGATGGGGTATGAGCTGGTTTCGGACTGCTATTTCGATACGATCGAGGTGGCGGCCGATGCGGAAAAGGTGGAGGCGATTGCGGTTGCGAAGGGGCTGAATTTGTTCTATCCGACGAACGATACGGTGCATATCAGTTTCGACGAGCTCTCCACGGTGGCGGAGGTGAATACGGTTGCGGCGATCTTTGCGGAGGCGCTTTCTGCGGGAGAGGCTAAGGCTGCCCTTGTACTCGATACTGTGGACGAGGGGATTTTCCTGCCGGCGGCTTTGCTGCGGGGGGACGAGATACTGACGGAAGCGGTCTTCCGGAAATATCGCAATGAAACGGATTTGATGCGCTATATCAAGCGGCTGGAGCGGCGGGATATCTCGCTGGCGGATTCGATGATCTCGCTGGGGTCGTGTACGATGAAGCTCAATTCGGCGGTCTCGATGATGCCGCTCTCGCTGGCGAATTGGGCCGATGTCCATCCGTTCGTGCCGCTGGATCAGGCGGAGGGATACATGGAGATGATCCGAGGGCTGGAGCATGACCTGGCGGTGATTACGGGGTTCGAGGCGGTCTCGTTGCAGCCCAATTCGGGGGCGGCGGGCGAATATACGGGGCTGATGGTCATTCGGGCTTACCACATGAGCCGGGGCGATCATCAGCGGCGGGTGGCGCTGATTCCGGCGTCGGCGCACGGGACGAATCCGGCGTCGGCGGCGATGGCGGGGATGAGGATCGTGGTGGTGGCGTGCGACGAGCGGGGGAATGTCGATGTGGACGACCTGCGCAAAAAGGCGGAGGAGCATGCGGCGGAGCTGGCTTGTCTGATGATTACGTATCCGTCGACGCACGGGATTTTCGAGGGGAAGATCAAGGAGATTATCAATATTATTCATGAGAACGGGGGGCAGGTCTATTTCGACGGGGCGAACATGAATGCGCTGGTGGGACTTTCGTCGCCGGGGTTCATCGGGGCGGATGTCTGTCACCTGAACCTGCACAAGACGTTCGCGATTCCGCACGGGGGCGGGGGACCGGGTGTGGGGCCGATCGGGGTGGCGGCGCATCTGGTGCCGTTCCTGCCGTCGCACTCTATTGTAAAAACCGGGGGCACGGATGGAATTACGGCGGTCTCGGCGGCGCCGTGGGGGAGTGCGATGGTCGAGGCGATCTCGTACGGATATATCAAAATGATGGGGGCGGAGGGGTTGAAACGGGCGTCGGAGATGGCGATCGTGGCGGCCAATTACATGGCGTGCGCGCTCAAGGGTCATTATGGGATTGTCTACACGGGCGAAACGGGGCGTGTGGGGCATGAGATGATTGTGGATTGCCGGAGCTTCAGGGCGGAATATGGGGTCGAGTGCGGGGATATTGCGCGCCGGCTGATGGACTATGGGTTTCATGCGCCGACGCTGTCGTTCCCGGTGCACGATACGCTGATGGTGGAGCCGACGGAGAGCGAACCGAAGGCTGAACTGGATCGCTTTATCGAGACGCTGATTGCGATTCGCAAGGAGTGCGAGGCGTTTGCGGGGGCGGAGGATCATATCGTCAGGAATGCGCCGCATACGGCATATGAGTGTTGTGGAGCTTCGGACGAATCGGGGTGGACGCACCCGTATTCGCGGCGCGAGGCGGCGTTCCCGTTGCCGTGGGTGCGGGAGAACAAGTTCTGGCCGTATGTCTCGAAGATCGATGCGGGGTATGGCGACCGGAATCTGGTCTGCACGTGCGATCCGTTGGAGACTTATCTGTAAATCTGTTTTGGCTGTGGGGTGTGTGCCTTGCAGCAGATGTCGTCGGACACGGCGGGCACGATTGTGCCCGCCGTGTCTTTTTATCTTTCTTCGGAGCGTTGAGGCGGGCCGTTACTTAGGCCGAGGCTGCCGCCTTGGTTAAGGCAACGCGTAGCCAAAAGGAATAGTTCTAGGCGGGTCAAAGCTCGACCGCGCGCCACGCCTAAGTGGGGAAATCGTCAAAATGTGCTGGCACGTTTTGACAAGGTTTCCCCAAGCGCGCGGACAAAGGATTGGGCCGAGGCTGGTAGTGGAAATGCGCGAGCATTTCCCGTCCACGGGACGTGTAGCCCGCTTGGCCGACGCGTTCGCGTCATGGCGCGCGGCCGTTATTACTTCCCAGTTGCTCGCGTGCCCCGCCTAAAGAAGCGATTCAACTATTTCGGCGGTAGCCGAATATAGGTGAATCGCGCAGGCGCGCGAAAAAAGAACAACGCAAAAAATCTGTCGCCCGCCTAAAGGGGGCATATTCTGCCGGTTGGCACTTGGCCAACTTAGGCAGAATTGCCGCGGGCGACGGAAAAGCGGCGGAGCGACAGCGGAGCCGCAGTGAGGCGGACACGGGGCAGAGAACTGGGGCGTGCTTTGGGCTGTGCTGTTTTTCGGGCGCGAAAACCGCAGTCGGTTTTCGCGCCGCGCTGGGCCGAGCTTTGGGCTGGAATTTGGGCCGAGAGCGAGTAGCGCGATTCGCAGAATCGCCGGCCTCGTCGCCCAGCGGCGAAGCCGCTCGGGGGGAGTGGGCGACAGGCCGAACACGCCAGAAAAAGGCGTAGCTTTTGCGACCCAACGGGTCGTGCGGGCCGGACGCCTCCCACCGGCCGCAACACGCCGCTCTGCGTTGAGAGTTGCCGTACCTCCCGGGCGTCCGCCCCGCTTCAGTCAAGAATGAATATATTAAGGGTCGGAGTCAGCGTGGACGCAACTCGCAATGCTCGTTTAGGCTCCGCAGACTTCGTCCGCTTGAACTGAGAGCGAATAGCGCGATTCCTTGAGGAATCGCCGTTCTCGGCAAGGGCGACGCTTTAGCGGCGCGTGGGGGGCGCGCCGAGGACGAACCTCGCAGAATGGGACGGCGAACAAGGCACTGCTTCTGCGATCTTTTGGGTCGCGGGCCGGACGCCTTCCCCTCGGGAGAGACGCACAGTGTCTTTTACAGGCCGCCTCTACCCCATGAAAGTACCTCCCGGGCGTCCGATCCGCTTTGTTAAGGAGGTAGTGAATTAGGGATTGCTTTTGCGGGCCTCCGTTGGGGAGACTTCGGCCCGCGCGGTTCTTCGAACCGCAGAAGTGCAAATGGGGTAGAGGCTGTCGGTTACTTAGGGTAGTTCCAGCCCTTTGCCCACCGCGGGCACGCAGCGTTTATTCCGAGAGGCAACGCAACTGAAAACCGTAGGCGCGATAGTCTGGGTAGCCGGTATTGAGGCCTGTCACATAGAAATTCAAATCCAGGCCATAGATGTCGTTCGTGGCGGAAGACCAGCTGAATCCGTGATAGCCGACGCTGAGCAGTCCGCCTGAGCCTGAATAGCGGCTGCCCGGGGCGGGAGGAACACAACACCGAGAGGAAAGAATCCAAAAGAAAGGGGGAATGAGTTGATACTCATCCCCCCGTGTGTGTTTAGAGTGAGAATGTTTGACAAGGACTCACACTCCCTCCTATTCCTACTCCCATTCGATGGTTGCCGGCGGTTTCGACGAAATATCATATACTACGCGATTAATCCCTCGCACCTTATTGATGATGTCGTTCGATACCTTGGCCAGCAGTTCATACGGCAGGTGTACCCAGTCGGCGGTCATCCCGTCGGTCGAGGTCACGGCGCGTAAGGCTACGCAAGACTCATACGTCCGTTCGTCGCCCATCACGCCGACGCTCTGCACCGGCAGCAGCATGACGCCTGCCTGCCAAACCCGATCATACCACCCCCATTCGCGTAAAGCGTTGATGAAGATGGCATCGGCTTCCTGCAAAATGCGCACTTTCTCTTTGGTCACCTCGCCCAGAATGCGGATCCCCAAGCCCGGCCCCGGGAAGGGGTGACGCCCGAGCAAAAGGTCGGAGAGGCCCAGCTCCCGTCCGATCCGCCGCACTTCGTCTTTGAAAAGCAACCGCAGCGGTTCCACGATCTTGAGGTTCATCTTCTCGGGCAAGCCGCCTACGTTGTGGTGCGATTTGATGGTCACGCTCGGCCCGTTGACCGATACGGATTCGATGACGTCCGGATAGATCGTCCCCTGGGCCAGCCAACGCACCTCCTGGAGCTTTTGGGCCTCGCTGTCGAAGACTTCGATGAAGTCGCGGCCGATGATCTTCCGCTTCTGTTCCGGATCGGTCACGCCTTTCAGATCGCTCAGGAATTTGTCGCCGGCGTCGACGCCGATCACGTTGAGCCCCATGTTCTTATAGGAGTCGAGCACGCTGGAGAATTCGTCTTTCCGCAAGAGGCCCATATCGACGAAGATACAGGTCAGGTTGGCGCCGATGGCCTTGTGCAGCAATACGGCGGCTACGGAGGAGTCCACGCCGCCCGAAAGCCCGAGGACGACTTTGTCATTCCCGAGTTTCGCCCGCAGTTCGCGGACGGTGGTTTCGATGTACGATGCGGGTGTCCAGTCCTGTTTGCATCCGCAGATGTCGACGACGAAGTGTTTCAGCAGTTGAAGCCCTTCAGTGGAGTGGTAGACTTCGGGATGGAACTGAATCCCCCAGGTATCTTCACCCGCGATGTGGAAGGCGGCGACCCGTACATCTTCGGTGCTGGCGATGATTTCGCAGCCGGTCGGCTCTTTGACGATGGTGTCGCCGTGGGACATCCAAACCTGGGTCTGTTCGCTCAGACCGGCGATCAGCGGGTTCTGGCTCTGCACTTTCGAGAGCATGGCGCGGCCGTACTCTCTGCTGTTGGACGGTGCGACTTCGCCGCCGAAATGATGGGCCAGATATTGTGCGCCGTAGCAAACGCCGAGCAGGGGCAGATGTCCTTTAATCCCGCTGAGGTCGATCCGGGGCGCCTCTGCGTCGCGCACGGAGAAGGGGCTGCCGGACAGAATCACGCCTCTCACGGAGGGGTCGATGGCGGGGTAGTGGTTGTAGGGGTGTATCTCGCAATAGACGTTCAGTTCGCGTACCCGTCTGGCTATCAGCTGGGTGTACTGCGATCCGAAGTCGAGGATCAGAATTTTTTCCTGCATAGACGAACGTGATGTTAGATGGATACAAATTTACAGTTTTCGGCGGAATTTTCCACTATGGGGTCGGACTAAAGCCGGGAGACTCGGAGCGAATGGTCTTTTTCGATGGTCAGGACGAGGCCGTCGTGGCCCAAAAGGGTCTCGGGAAACTCGCTCCGGGCTTCGTCCAGCAGGGGGGCAAGGCTCTTATACCGGGCGGAGTAGTGGCCGAGCAGCAGATGCCTGACGTTCGCCTGGCGGGCGATCCGGGCGGCCTGAAGGGCGGTGGAGTGGCCGGTCTTCGCGGCGAGCGCTTTGTCTTCGTGGAGGTAGGTGGATTCGTGGTAGAGCAGATCCACGCCTTCGACGAGGGCGGCGACTTTCCCGGAGGGGGTGGTGTCGCTGCAAAAGGCGTAGCTTCTGGGGGTGTAAGGCCGGTAGGTGGCCTCGCAGGCGGTCAGGGGGGCGCCGTTGGCTAAGGTGGTATCTCGGCCTTGTTTCAGGACGGCGATCTGGTCAGGGGTCAGTCCATATCCTTCGACGAGGTGTTTGTGTACGTTCAGGCAGGGTTCGTGCTCACGAAAGAGGTAGCCGCAGCAGGGAACGCGATGCCGAAGGGGAAGGCTGGAGACGCTGAACACGCGGTTCGACCATACGTCGATCCCGGATGTTCTGGTATCCACTTCTTTGATATCCAGTGGATAAGGCAGCTCGACTCCGAAAAATCCGAAGTGGCTCCGCAGCATTTCGCCGAAGGGGTGCGGGGCGATGATTTCCAACCGCCGTGTCCGCCCCATCATGCTCATGGTGGAGAGCAGGCCGAAAATCCCGTAAACGTGGTCGCCGTGTAGATGGGTGATGAAAATCGCGTTGATCTTCAACGGATTAATCCCGTATCGAAGAAGCTGGTATTGTGTCCCTTCGCCGCTGTCGATCAAAAAAAACTGCTCATGTACGTTCAGTACATGAGCAGTATGATGCCTGGTAGCGGTCGGTCGGGCCGAACTGCATCCCAGTATGGTCACTCGAAAGGTCATAACGTATTTTAATTGTCTTCATTCTTTGCGCCGGACGGAACCGTACCTTTTCTTCAGAAAAGGTACCCAAAAGACTTTTGCAGAGGTCGTCCCGATGGGCCGACCACGTGTTCTCTCCGCCTTGTTCGTTGGGCTGAGATTTTCAGGCGAGGCGCGCTAATCGGGCATATCACCCAAGCGCGCCCGCCGAAAATCCAGCCTAACCCAAGGTCAGACACGGCCAGAGCATCCCGCAGGGATGTGCTCTGAAGTTTGGCTTCGCCTTCCTCCTCGCCGCTCGGCAATTTGCAAACTATGTTTGCATTGCTCTCGCTGGCAGCGTCGGTTTTCTGGTTCTTTTTGTGAACAAAAAGAACAGTTCTATCCAGTGGTCAATGAACGGGTACAACTAAAAGTACCTGATTAGTTTTTGCCTTCGAGCTGCGCTTTGAGTTCAGCGAGGCCAGAGATATCTCCCAGCGTGGTTTTTTCCATCGACGAGGAGAGTTTCTTCACGGCATCCTGGGTGGAAGCTTCTTTCACGGCGTCTTCTTTGCCTTTGGCTTCTTCGAAGGTGCGGGTGTGCGAAAGGATCAGTTTCCGGTTGTTTTTGCCGAATTCGAGGACGCGGAATTCCAGGGTTTCGCCCACTTTAGCGGTCGTCCCGTCGGCTTTGACCAGACCACGGCCCGGTGCGAAACCTTCACCGCCTTCGTTCAAGGTCACGACGGCGCCTTTGTCGTTGATTTCGGCGATCGTTCCGGTGTGGATGGTGTCCGGTTTATAGATGGTTTCGTAAACGTCCCACGGGTTTTCTTCCAACTGTTTGTGACCGAGGCTCAAACGACGGTTTTCTTTGTCGATTTCCAGTACTTGTACGTCGATCATGGAGTCGATCTGGGTGAATTCCGAGGGGTGTTTGATTTTCTTGGTCCAGCTGAGGTCGCTGATGTGGATCAGACCGTCGACGCCTTCCTGGATTTCGACGAAGACGCCGAAGTTGGTGAAGTTGCGTACGCGGGCCTGATGACGGGAACCGACCGGATATTTGGTTTCGATGTTTTCCCACGGATCCGGGGTCAGTTGTTTGATACCCAAGGACATCTTGTGGTCGTCGCGGTCGAGGGTCAGGATGACTGCTTCGACTTCGTCGCCGACTTTCATGAAGTCTTGTGCGGAGCGCAGGTGTTGCGACCAGCTCATTTCGGAGACGTGGATCAAGCCTTCGACGCCCGGTGCAATCTCGATGAATGCGCCGTAGTCGGCCATCACGACGACTTTACCTTTAACTTTGTCGCCGACTTTCATCTCTGCGGCCAAGGCGTCCCACGGATGCGGGGTGAGTTGTTTCAGGCCGAGGGCGATGCGTTTCTTGGCGTCGTCGAAGTCGAGGATAACGACGTTGAGTTTCTGGTCGAGTTGTACGATCTCTTCGGGGTGGTTGACGCGGCCCCAGGAGAGATCGGTGATGTGGATCAGACCGTCGACGCCGCCGAGGTCGATAAATACGCCGTAGGAGGTGATGTTCTTAACGGTACCTTCGAGGATCTGGCCTTTTTCGAGTTTGCCGATGATGTCTTTTTTCTGTTGTTCGAGTTCGGCTTCGATCAGGGCTTTATGCGATACGACGACGTTGCGGAATTCCTGGTTGATCTTAACGACTTTGAATTCCATGGTCTTGTCGACGTAGATGTCGTAGTCGCGAATGGGTTTCACGTCGATCTGGGAGCCGGGAAGGAAGGCTTCGATGCCGAAGACGTCGACGATCATACCGCCTTTAGTCCGGCATTTGATATAGCCCTTGATGATTTCGTCTTTTTCGAGGGCTTCGTTGACGCGATCCCACGAACGGAGTTGCCGTGCTTTCTTGTGAGACAGGGCGAGCTGGCCTTTCTTGTCTTCGGCGGATTCGACGTAGACTTCCACTTTGTCGCCGACTTTGAGGTCGGGGTTGTAGCGGAATTCGCTGCTGGAGATCACGCCTTCGGATTTGAAGCCGATGTTGACGAGAACTTCGCGTTTGTCGATAGCGGTGACGGTACCTTCCATCACTTCGCCGGTCTGGATGTTCGAAAGGGTCTGGTCGTACTCTTTGGCGATTTGTTCTTTGCTGGCGCCGCCGTAAAGACCGGCTTCGGTCTCGAAGGCGTCCCAGTTGAACGTTTCCACGGGTACGGAGGCGTTCGAAAGCGTCGCGGATTTGGTTTCTTCTGCGTTTGTCATTGTTTTGTTTGTGTTTGAAACTAAACGGGTTAGACTTTATGTATTGACGCCTTCCGGCTTCCTCTTTGGGGGAGTGGGCCGAAAGGCGTCGCAAAGATACGAATATTTTTAGTTATTCCTAATGGTGTCGGGGGGCGATTCGGAGGAGAGATTGTCTGGTTCGAGCGCCGCTGGGCATCGCCCCGGGCTACCGTCATACAAACTCCGGGACACTGGTATATATCGGTTGTCACGGATTCAGCTGGTCGTCCACAACGAATGACATTGATGGAGCATATCTGACATTCAGTACCGCTGATCTTGAGCCCAGTTTTGTAAACAGCCGTACCTACGGTTTTCAGTTGCGTTGCCTCTCGGAATAAACGGGGCACCGCGCGGCACTCGAATACAGGCTGGGCTACTTTATGCGGGCTGGACTTAGCGGTTCGCCGCCAGCGGTGAGTGCAACGAGCTCCGTCGAGTTGCAGTCCGCCGCAGGGGGTGGCGGCGGACTGCGCGGCTCAAAGAGCCGCAGAAGCAATATCCCATTCACCGCCCCATTCTGCGAAGTTCGTCCTCGGGCGCGCCCCCCGGCGCCCGCCTACGGCGTTCGCTGCGCGCCGAGAACGGCGATTCTACGAATCGCGCTATTCGCTCTCGGTTTAAGCGGGTTGAAGCCTGCGGGGCCCACAGCAACGTCAGTTGCGGGCCTCCGCGGTCGGAGGCTTCGGTCCGCGCGGTTCTGCGAGTCGCAAGAGCATAGCCCAAAGCTCGTCCCAGTTCCCTGCCCCGTGTCAGCCTCACTGCGGCTTCGCTGTCGCTCCGCCGCGTTTTGCCGTCGCCCGCTGGGATTTCATCTCTATTTTGCTGACGCAAAATGAGCGAAATCCCTCTTTAGGCGGGCGGGCGACGGATTTTCGCACGCTTGGGCGATTTATTCTCTATTCGGCTCACCGCCCCAAAGAGTTGGATCGCCTCTTTTGGGCGTCGGCGCGCGGTCGAGCTTCGACTGGCCTTGGGCCGGCCGGGCCCCGCGTGCCCGCGGTGGGCAATGGGCCGTGTCAGTCCAATCCTTTGTTCGTGCGTCTCTCTGAGTAGTTCGTGCCAACACATTGGAACCGCAGATCAGCCCCTGATCTGGGCGCCGGTGGCTTTGGTCAAGGCAGACGAAATGGTGCTCATAATCCGCTCGATTTCGCTGTCGGTCAAGGTCTTGGTCGGATCTTCGAGGACGAAGTTCAGGGCGTAGGATTTCTTCCCGGCCGGCAGTTTGTCGCCTTCGTAGACGTCGAAGAGGCCGACGGATTTCAGCAGTTTCTTCTCGGCCCGGCTGGCGGCGTCGCGAAGCTGGCTGAAGGTCACGGCTTTATCGACCAGCAAGGCCAAATCTCGCTTCACTTCGGGGTATTTCGAGAGCTCGACGGCCTGTATGCGGACGGTCTCGACGATCTTTTGCAGGTGGGTGAAGTTCATCTCCAGGAAGTAGACGGGCTGTTTCAGGTCGAACTGGCCCCGGCTGAGTTTCGGAGAGACGATCCCGATCTCGAAAAGCTTTTTGCCGCGGATGATGTAGGCGATCGCTTCGGAGTAGAGGTCGCTCTCCAAGGTTTCGTAACGCCCTTCGTAAATCTGGACGCCGAAGCGTTGCAACAACAGCTCTGCCAGGCTCTTGACGGTGAAGAAGTCACTCGGGCCGGGCTTCGGGTCGTTCCAGTTGGGCTGACGTTCGGAGCCGGTCACGGTCAGGGCGAGCCGGTATTCTTCCCGATAGGGACGAAGGGTGCCTTTCTGGGTGGGGTCGTCGGTGGCTTGTGCGGCGACGGCGGGGTCGTAGAAGTAGCAGTTCCCGAATTCGAAGAGGCGCAGGTCTCCGTTCCGCCGGTTGACGTTCAGGGCGACGGCTTCCAAGGCGTTGAAGAGCAGGGTCTGGCGCATCACGTTGAGTTCGTTGCTCAGCGGGTTGAGTATCCGCACGCAGTGGGAGGCGGGATAAGAGGTCAGGGATTCGTAGTAGGCGCCGCGGGTCAACGAGTTGCTCATGATTTCGACGCATCGTTGACCGACGAGCAGGTCGGCGGCGGCGTTGGCCAGTCGATCCGGGGTCTTCTGGTTGCCGGTGGTGATGACGTTCTTGATGTAGTGCGGGTCGGGCACGTTGTTGAAGCCGTAGATCCGCAAAATCTCTTCTGCGATATCGGCTTCGCGCTGCACGTCGACGCGGTAGGCGGGGACGGCGATCTCCAGTATGGTGTCGCCGTTCTCGGCGAGGGTCTCTTTCCGGATGTCGATTTCGAGGCCGGTCAGGATCGCCCGGGCAGTCTCGGTCGGAATCTCGGCGCCGATCAGCCGGTTGATGCGTCCCAGGTTGACGGAAAATTCGAAGGGAGGGACCGGTTGCGGATAGATGTCTACGATGTCGGAACCGATGATCCCGCCGGCGAGCTCTTTGACGAGCAGGGCGGCGCGGCGCAGGGCATAAGGGGCCATGTCGGGATCGGCGCCGCGTTCGTAGCGGAAGGAGGCGTCGGTGTTCAGGCCGTGTCGCCGGGCGGTTTTCCGCACGCTCACGGGGTCGAAGTAGGCGGATTCGATGAAGATGTCGGTGGTGGTGTCGCTCACGCCGCTGTCGATGTCGCCGAAGACGCCGGCGAGGCACATGGCGTGTTGTTGATCTGCAATGACGAGGTCGTCGGCGCTGAGTTTCCGCTCCACGCCGTCCAGGGTTACGATGGGTTCGCCTTCGTCGGCGCGCCGGACGATGATCTGGTGTCCGGCGACTTTACCCATGTCGAAGGCGTGCAGGGGCTGGCCGCATTCGTGCATCACGAAGTTGGTGATGTCGACGACGTTGTTTTTGGGGTTGAGTCCGATGGCGCGCAGGCGTTGTTGCAGCCATTCCGGACTGGGGCCGATCCGGACGCCGCGGACGGTCACGCCGGAGTAGCGCGGTGCGCCTGCGGTGTCGCGAACGGTGACGGTGACAGGCAGTGCGTTCGGGTCGTCTACTCGAAAGGCGGAGGTGTCGCCGAGCGATGCCTTGACGGTTTGTCTGTGTGCGGTCAGGTAGGCGCCGAGGTCTCTGGCCACGCCGTAGTGCGAAGCGGCGTCGATCCGATTCGGGGTCAGGCCGACTTCAAAAACGTAGTCGGCTTCCATATCGTAGACTTTCGCGGCGGGTGTCCCGGCGGGAATAGCGGGGTCGAGCACGATGATCCCGTCGTGTGCATTTCCCACGCCGATTTCGTCTTCGGCGCAGAGCATTCCGAAGGATTCGACGCCGCGGATTTTCGATTTCTTGATCTTGAAGCCCTCTTCTTCGCCGGTGGGGTAGAGGGTGGTGCCTACTTGGGCGAGGATCACTTTCTGTCCGGCGGCTACGTTGGGGGCGCCGCAAACCACTTGCAGCGGCTGGGCGTCTGTCCCGGTGGAGACGGTGGTCATGTGGAGGTGGTCGGAGTCGGGGTGGTCGGTACAGGTCAGCACTTCGGCTACGACGAGGCCTTCCAGGCCGCCGCGGATGCTTTCGACTTTCTCGATCCCTTCGATCTCGAGTCCGGCGGCGGTCAGTATTCCGGCGGCTTCTTCGGCGCTCAGGCCGCTATCCAAATAGCTCTTTAACCAGTTGTATGAAATCTTCATGTCTCTTTGCTGTTTTTATCCTGTCTGTTTGGTCGTTCGGGCGGCTTGGGGTACTGCTCTTGTCTCCGTTTATTCCGAGAGGCAACGCAACGGAAAACCGAAGGCTCGGTAATATTCCAGTGTCGGGTTCACTTCGGCTGTGTTGAAGTACAAATAGAGGCCGTAGTAGGTAAGGCTGGAGGCAGTTGCTGCTGACCAGACGGAGCCTTCGTCGCTGGTGTTCCATAGGTTGCCGTCGCCGTGGCCGCGGAGGCCCGGGGCGGTGCCGCTCGGCACTCGAACCGGTCAGCCTCTACCCTAAATTTTGTCCAAGAGCGTTTCTCCGTTTATTCCGAGAGGCAACGCAATTGAAAACCGCAGGCACGTAGGTTGGGATTGGTCGGATGGATGCTTGCTACATAGAAATGCAGGTGTAGTCCATTTATGTTGTTGGTTGCAACGGACCAGTAGCATCCGTGGTCGCCTATTCCGTTGAGTGTGCCTGTATTGTGAGTGCGGTAGCCCGGGGCGGCTCGGCACTCGAACCGGTTGCCTGTGCGTCAAGTTCCACAGGTTTCGGGCTGACTTGCCACCCCGTTTTTGCGTTTCGGGTTGCGCGCTCCGGGGGTGGGCCGAAGGCCCAGCGCGCGCAGGCCCGGCGGTTCGAAGAACCGCAAAAGCACAACCCATTCACCGCCCCATTCTCAGAAGTTCGTCCTCGGCGTGCTATTTGCTCTTAGTTCAAGCGGCCGAAGCCTGCGGGGTTTGGGGTAGAGGCTGGCAGCAAAAGACGCTGTGCGTCCCTCCGCGGCGGGAGGCTTCGGCCCGCGCGCCTCTAAAGGGTCGCAAGCATTCGGCCCATTCACCGCCCCCTGCTCGATCCGGCGGGAAAACCGCAATCGGTTTTTTCCGTCCGAAGAACAGGCACAGCCCAAAACTCGGCCGCAAGCACTGCCCCGTGTCTGCCTCACTGCGGCTCCGCTATCGCTCCGCCACATTCCCGTCGCCCGCTGGGATTTCATCTCGATTTTGCTCACCGCAAAACGAGTGAAATCCCCTTTTAGGCGGGCGGGCGACGGTTTTTCGCATTATTCTTGATTCCGCGCGCCTGCGCGATTCATCTATAATTCGGCTACCGCCGAAATAGTTGAATCGCTTCTTTAGGCGGCGGCGCGCGGCGGTGGGAGAGAACCGCGCTCAGGTCGCGCGGGCCCCACGTCCCGTGGACGGGAAATGCTGACGCATTTCCACTGGCCGCCTCTACCCATGCTCTGTTCCGCGCGCTGGCGGAAATCTTATTCAAACGCGAAACACGCGTTTGAATGATTTCCTACCCCAGCGATCGCGCGCGGTCAAACTTTGCCCCGCCTCGAACTCTGTGAACAGAAAGAACCAAAGAAACTTCAGACGGATGCTTCGCATCCTCCAACTGCCTGTGGTCCAGTTTTTTGTTCGCGCGCCTTGGGAAATCTTGTCAAAACGTGCCAGCACATTTTGACGATTTCCCTCCTAAGGCGGCGGCGCGCGTCTTTGGCTACGGGAGGGTACTGTTCTTTTTGTGAACAAAAAGAACCAAAAAGACTTCAGAGCGCATCCCTTCGGGATGCTCTGGCCGTGTCTGCCCGCATGTGCAAGACTGCGACCGCCTCAGCCCATTCTTTTTTCGCGCACGGGCGGAAACTTTCTCCCTCCCAATGCCCCCTACGCTTCCGGACGTTTCCGCAACAAACGGAATGTATCCGAAGCGATCACCAACTCTTCGTTCGTCGTGGCGACGACGACTTTCACCGGCGAGTCCGGGGTCGAAATAATCGCGTCTTCTCCGGCGGCTGCTTCGTTCGCGGCGTTGTCGAGGAAAATCCCCATCGATTCCAACCCTTTACATACGGTATGACGCAATTTAGCCACGTTCTCGGCGATCCCGCCGGTGAAGACGATCATATCGGCGCCTTCGAGCTCGGCCATGTAAGCGCCGACGAAGCGTTTGATCCGGAACATGTACATGTCCATCGCCAGTTGGGCCCGGTCGTTGCCGTTCTGGGCCGCTTCCCGAACGTCGCGCCAGTCGGACGAAATGCCGCTCACGCCCAGCAAACCGGACTGTTTGTTGATCAGGTCGGTGGCTTTCTGGGTGTTCAGACCCTCTTTATCCATGATTTCGAGCAGAACGCCCGGGTCGATCTCGCCGCTCCGGGTACCCATCATCAGGCCGTCTACGGTGGTGAAACCCATCGAGGTGTCGAACGATTTCCCGTCTTTAATAGCGGTGATCGAAGCGCCGTTGCCGATGTGGCAGGTGATGATTTTGGAGTGTTCGAAGTCGAGACCGGTCATTCCGCAAGCCTTCTGGGCCACATACTTGTGGCTGGTTCCGTGAAAACCGTACCGGCGGATGCGGTCTTCTTCGTAGTATTTGTACGGGATGGCGTAGAGGTAACACTCCCGCGGCATGGTCTGGTGGAAGGAGGTGTCGAAGACGGCTACCTGCGGAATGGTGGGCAGGAGGCGTTCGATGGACAAGATCCCTTTCAGGTTGGCCGGGTTGTGCAGCGGGGCGAGCTTGAAGCAGCTCTCGATCTGCTGTTTGACGGTCGGATTGACGATCGCGCTGTCGGAGAAGTACTCCCCGCCGTGGGTCACGCGGTGGCCGGCGGCGGAGATCTCGCTCAGGCTCTTGATGACGCCGTGGTGTTCGTCGGTCAGGGCGTCGAGGATCAGGTTGATCCCGACCGAGTGGTCGGGGATGCTCTGGACGAATTCGAATTTCGGCTTGCCGGTCGGTTTGTGGGTCAGGATGCCGTCGGTCAGGCCGATGCGTTCGACGAGCCCTTTGGCCAACAGTTGGTGGTCGGCGGGGCTGGTCATGCGGATCAGCTGGTATTTGATGGAGGAGCTACCGCAGTTTAATACGAGTATAATCATCTGTGTGTGAATTTATTGCGCAAAACAAGAGGGGCCGGGTACAAGAAGGGTTCGGTGGCCCGGGGGTTTAAGGCGGGTAAAGTTAGCAATTTTATTCCAAACGTTCGCGCAGCGAGTGGAGCATCTCGATTTGGGCGGGGGAGCGGAGGCGGTTCAGAAGGTCGTCGACGAGTTCGCGGGCGGTTTTCCGGGTGTCGCGCGAGCCGCGGGCGGCGACGGTCTCCAGGGAGAGGGCGAGCGGGAGGCTGTAGGGTTCGGGCAGCATGGCCATCAGCAGGCCGACGCGGGCGGTGAAGAGGTCGAGGTCGTCGCCTTGACGCAGGGCGGCTACGTCGGCCATGGCTTGCAGGGAGGGGAGCGCGGGGAGTTCGAGCCGGCGGGCGGTCTCGACGAGGGCGGCGCTCGCGGTGGCGGAGTAGGGGCGGCTACCGACGACTTCGGGCAGCAGGCCGGCGCGAAGGGCTTCTTCGAGGGTGGCGTCGACGGTTTCGCGGCCGATGGCGTGGCGGAAGGTTTCGATGTGGGTGGTCACGTATTCGAAGGCGGGGGAGTCGCTGCGCATGACGATGCTGTTCTCGAAGAGGGGCCAGACGACGCTGTTGGCGAGGTCTTGGGGGAGTTGGCCGTGCAGAAAGGCGCGCATGGCGGCGTCGGTGGCGGCGGGATCGCCGCTCTCGGCGGCGGTGTAGACGCGTCTCAGACGCCAAGTGCCGTACCCTTGGGTGGTCATCAGAAGGGCGCGGAGGCGTTGTTCGAAGTCTTCGGGGTCGAGGGTGGTGTCTATTTTGTCGAGTACGTCGCCGCCGGGGTGGAAGATCAGAATGGCGGGGTAGGAGGTGACTTCGTAGATCCGGGCGAGTTCGGCGCCTTGAGGGGTGCCGGTGGGTACCTGAACGGGGATGAACCGGTTCTCGATGAGGTTTCGGACGGCGGAGTCGCTGAGGACGTGGCCGGACATCCACCGGCTGCGGTGGTTCCAGTCGGCGTAAAATTCGACGAGCAGGGGTTTCCCCTGGCTCCGGGCTTCGTTCAGGGCGGTGTAGGGGTCGCTGCCGTGGTAGGTCAGGCGGGCTTGCCGGCCGGTTTCCTCTCCTGCGGCGGGGTGGAGGAGAAGGGGGAGCAGGAGGATGAGAAGGATTTTTTGGGGGCGCATGGCGGGTGTTTTTCGATGAGGGAGGGAACGGAAAAAGAGGCTTTGTCCGGAAAATCTTCTCTTTGCTAAAGAATAATCCGGCGAAAGCCTCTCTTGCTTTTGGCCTGCAGGTGGTCGGCGGGGCGACTCTATATATATAATAGGTATGGTTATATGGCGGGTCGCGTCCGATCTAAAGCCGGCGCGGTTAGTGGCATCCGCAGCCGCCTTCGCCGCACCCTTCTCCGCATCCGCCGTCTCCACAGTCGCCTTCACAGCCGCAGGAGCATCCGCCGGCGGGCATGGTGTCTTCGGGGCGGGCGTCGCGCACTTCGAGGATCCGGCCGCTGAAGTTCAGGGTCTTACCGGCCATCGGGTGGTTGAAGTCCATGGTGACGTCGGTGTCGTTCACGGCTTTCACGGTGCCCATCAGCCGGTTGCCGTTCTGGTCGGCCATGGGGAGCACGTTGCCGACGACGAGCATGTCGTCGGGGATGGCGCCGTCGACCATAAACACCTCTTTGGGCAGGTTCACGACGGCCTGGGGATTAACTTCGCCGTAGCCTTCGGAGGGGCTCAGCACGAATTCGAAGCTGTCGCCGGCGATCTTGCCTGCGATGTATTCTTCGAATTTGGGCAGGAGCATCCCGATGCCGTACACGAAGCCCAGGGGGCGTTCGGCGGTGGCTTGGTCGGCCACTTGGCCGTCGACGGTCAGGGTGTAGGTCAGTGACACGAATTTGTTCTCTGAAATCTTCATTCTTTGGTTTTTACGTTTGTTTTTGTTTGATAACGGGTGTTCTGGGCCTGTTATTTTACCTGTTCCGAATCTTTTTCTCGTTTATCCTTCCGTTTATTCCGAGAGGCAACGCAACTGACGACCGCCGGCACGATAGCCCGTGTTGCTGGGGTAGAGGTACGTCACGCTGAAATCCACGTCCAGGGCGCCGATATCGCCTGTGGTGGAAGACCAGTTGAAACCGTGGCGGCTGACGTTGCCCAGTGCGCCTTCGCTTCCGCCACGGAAGCCCGGGGCGGGGTTTGTGCTGTTCGCCGCCAGCGGTGAGTGCAACGAGCCCCGTTGAGTTGCAGCCCTCTGCCTGTCGGGGCAGCGGCGAACTGCGCTGCTCAAAGAGCCGCAACTGCACTACCTCATTCGTCGCCCCAATTCTTTGGGGTTCGGGCTGCGGCGTCCGGCCCGGGCATCAAAGATGCCCCGCCGCAAGCCCGGCGACCTAAAGGTCGCACGAGCACCGCACCCATTCACCGCCTAAAGCTCTCGGGTTCGGCCTGTCGCCCACCCCCGAGGCGCTTCGCCGCTGGGCGACAAGGCCGGCGGTTCGGAGAACCGCAAGAGCACAGCACCTATTTACCGCCCCCAATTCTGCGAATCACGCTACTCGCTCTCAGTTCAAGCGGTCGAAGCCTGCGGGGCCCACAGCAACGTCAGTTGCGGGCCTCCGCTGGGGGAGGCTTCGGCCCGCGCGGCTCTGCGAGCCGCAGGAGCTCGGCCCAAAGCACTGCCCCGTGTGTGCCTCACTGCGGCTCCGCTGTCGCTCCGCCGCGTTTTCGCGCGCCTGCGCGATTCATTCTATTTCGGCTCACCGCCGAAATAGTTGAATCGCTTCTTTAGGCGTGGCGCGCGTCTTTGGCGACGGGAGGGTACTGCCCTTACGCCGGGCGGGCGGTGCCTTCCGGCACTCGGAATGGACAAACTCTACCCCTGTTCTTTGTTCGCGCGCCGGCGGAAATCTTATTCAAAGCGCAAGACGCTTTGAATGATTTCCTACTCCAGCAGTCGCGCGCGGATCGAGCTTTGACCCGCCTGAAACTGCCCTGCGCGGGCGGCGGCCGGGTGACCCCGGCGGGACGGAGCGATACTGTGTATCGCTTAATCAGCTCGGCCCAGTTCTTGGTGCGCGCCGGGGGAAATCCTGTCAAAACGCGCAAGCGCATTTTGACGATTTCCCTCTTTAGGCGTCGGCGCGCGGTTTAGTTTGAGGGTACTGCGCGCGGGCCCCACGTCCCGTGGACGGGAAATGTTTACGCATTTCCACTGGCAGCCTCGGCCCAACCCTTTGTCCGCACGCTTGTTGGTCGCCGCTTCCCTAAATATGAAAACCTACAACCCTCGCTCGGCCTGGGACTGGCAGGCGGTAATCGCTACCAGATTCACGATGTCGCTCACGGAGCAACCTCGCGAAAGGTCGTTGATCGGGGCGGCCATACCTTGCAGAATCGGCCCGATGGCTTCGGCATCGGCCAAGCGTTGAACGAGCTTATAGGCGATGTTTCCCACTTCCAAGGTCGGGAAAACCAGTACGTTGGCACGACCGGCGATCTTGGAGTCCGGCGCTTTCTTAGCGCCTACGCCCGGCACGATGGCGGCGTCGGCCTGAAGCTCGCCGTCGATCTTCATGTCCGGTGCCATCTCCTGGGCCAACTTCGTGGCTTCGACGACTTTATCTACCATCTCGTGCTTGGCCGAACCTTTAGTCGAAAAGCTCAACATGGCGATCCGCGGCTCCATCCCGACGATCGCACGCGTGGTTTTGCCGGTCTCGACGGCGATCTGTGCCAGCTCCGGGGCGGTGGGGTTCGGATGCACGGCGCAGTCGGCGAAGATCATCATTCCGTTCTCGCCGTAGTGCTTGTCTTTCAGGAGCATAATGAAGGCGCCCGAAACTACCGAAATCCCGGGCTTGGTCTTCACGTACTGGAAAGCGGGTCGCAGCACGTCGCCGGTGGCATTCCCCGCACCGGCCACTTCACCATCGGCGTCGCCGGCTTTGATCATCATTACGGAGAGATACAACGGATTGAGAATGAGTCGTTCGGCATCTTCCCGCGTAAGTCCTTTCGAGGCGCGGATCTGGAGCATCAGGTCGACGTAAGCCTCTTTTTTCGCATGATCGGCCGGATCGACGATCCGGATGTCGCCGTTCAGCACGTGTTCCAGTCCCCAGTCTTTGGCCAACTCTTTGAGTTCGACGGGGTTGCCGATCAGGATGATCTCGGCGATGCCCTGTTCAACGATCTCGTTGGCGGCGCGCATGGTGCGCTCTTCGTTCCCTTCGGGCAGTACGATGCGCTGCTTGGCGGTGCGCGCCTGTTCTTTGATGCGGTTTAAAAGTTCCATTATTTCGATAATTTTATTGTCATTCCCAAGGCGGTGGCCCCCAAACAGAGTGCGAGGCTCAGGCCGATATAGAGCAGGGCGGTGTGGGGCTCTCCCGCGCGCAGCAGGCGCACGCTTTCGAGTGAAAAGGTCGAAAAGGTGGTGAAGCCGCCGCAAAATCCCACTACGCCTAAAAGATGTCGGGCGGTGCCGGTCTCGAAATGCTGTAAAAGCAGCCCGATTACGAATGATCCGACGAGGTTGACGCTCAGCGTGGCCCACGGAAATCGCCCTTCGCGTCCGGCGAACAGGGCGGCGAGGGCTACGGAGGTGCCGTAACGTGCTACGGAACCGGCGAAGCCGCCGAGACCTACCCACAATAAGTTGCTCCACATAATGCTAACAAAGGTACTATTTTTATTTGTGTCTTTGTTCTTTGTGCCGGACGGAACCGTACCTTTCTTGAAAGAAAGGTACCCAAAGAACTTTTGCAGAGGTCGTCCCGGTGGGACGACCACGGGTTCTCTCCGCCTTGTTTCGTTGGGCTGTGGTTTTCCGGCGGGGGCGCATTGGGGTAATACTCGCATTATAGCGCCCCGCCGAGAAAACCCAGCCCGACAGACTCGCGAAGAATGAGGACTGCGGAGCCTAAGGCGTAGCGTAGCTGTCATAAAAGTTTTTGGTGCCGCTTTTTCCAAAAAGCGGCAGTTCCATCCGGCACAAAGAAGTAGGTTACAAATAATTAATTTGTACCTTCGCGGTGGTTTTCACATTTTAAATCTGTCATACGATGAGCAAAGGACCGATTTCGCAGTTTATTACGCACAATTACCGGCATTTCAACGCGGCGGCGCTGGTGGATGCGGCGAAGGCTTACGAAGAGCACATGAATGCGGGGGGGAAGATGATGATTACGCTCGGCGGGGCGATGTCTACGGCGGAGCTGGGGATTTCGCTGGCCGAGATGATCCGGCAGGACAAGGTGCAGATCATTACGTGTACGGGGGCCAATCTGGAGGAGGATTTGATGAATCTGGTGGCCCATTCGCATTACAAACGGGTGCCGCACTATCGTGACCTCACGCCGCAGCAGGAGCGAGAGTTGCTGGACAATCACCTCAATCGGGTGACGGATACGTGTATCCCGGAGGAGGAGGCATTCCGGCGGTTGCAGGGGCATATGGAGAAGATTTGGAAGGAGGCGGACGCACGGGGGGAACGTTACCTGCCGTATGAGTTCATGTACAAGCTGATTCGCAGCGGGGTGCTGGAGCAGTATTACGAAATCGATCCGAAAAACAGCTGGATGTTGGCGGCGTGCGAGAAAAATCTCCCGATTATCGTGCCGGGGTGGGAGGATTCGACGATGGGGAATATCTTCACGTCGTATGTCATCAAGGGCGAAATGAAGGCTTCGACGGTCAAGGGGGGGATCGAGACGATGATGTTCTTGTGCGACTGGTACAAGCAAAACAGCGGCGGAAAGGGTGTGGGATTTTTCCAGATCGCGGGGGGGATTTCGGGCGACTTCCCGATTTGCTGTGTGCCGATGATGTATCAGGACTTGGGGTGGGAGGAGACGCCGTTCTGGGCTTATTTCTGTCAGATTTCGGACTCAACGACTTCCTATGGGTCGTACTCGGGGGCGGTGCCGAACGAAAAAATTACGTGGGGCAAGTTGGATATCGATACGCCGAAGTTCATCGTGGAAAGCGATGCGACGATCGTGGCGCCGCTGATGTTCGCTTACATTTTGGGCTGGTAGTTCGGTGCGGGTGTGATAATTTGCGGGTTCGGGCCGTCCTTAATTCCAAGGACGGCCCGAACCTTTTTTCTTTTGGGTGTTGTTGCTGCGCATATGTTGGGCGGAGGCAGCCTTGGGGTAAAGGCTGTCCCTTCCGAGTGCCGGGAGGCACCGCCCGCCCGGCGTAAGGGCAGTACCCTCTTTGGGGACAGATCGCGCGCTCCGCCTAAAGAAGCGATTCAACGATTTCGGCGATGAGCCGAAATAGAATGAATCGCGCAGGCGCGCGAATAAAGAACTACGCGCGAAATCCGTCGCCCGCGGCGGAGCGACAGCGGAGCCGCAGTGAGGCTGACACGGGGCGGAGAATTGGGGCGAGCTTTGGGCTGCGATTGTTCTTCAGGCTCGAAAACCGTAATCGGTTTTCGAGCCGCGCTGGGCTGAGCATGGGGCTTGGATTTGGGCGGTGAGTTGAGCTGTACTCTTGGCCAAGCTTTGGGCCGAGAGCGAGTAGCTAAGTCTCCGTGTCAACGATCGGCCCGCAGCTCTCGGATGCGGAGGAGATGCACAGTGTCTTTTACTGGCCGCCTCAGCCTTAATATTCGTTCTTCGCTGGCTGCGGCCGAAAACGAACTCGGCAGATTGGTGATGAATTGGGTGGTGCTTTTGCGGTTCTTCGAACCGCCGGGCTTGCGCGCTGGGCCTTCGGCCCACCCGGGGAGCGCGCAGCCCGAAACCAACAGAATGGGGTGAACTATTGGCCTGGCTTTGGGCTGAACCGTTGGTCGTGCTCTTGCGACCCTTTAGGGTCGCGCAGTTCGCCGCCACCCCCTGCGGCGGGCTGCAACTCGTCGGAGCTCGTTGCACTCCCCGCTGGCGGCGAATTGCTATAGGCTAAGAGCGAATAGCGCGATTCCTCGAGGAATCGCCGTCCTCGGGCGCAGCGACGCCATAGCGGCTCGGGGGAGGCGAGCCGAGGACGAATAGGCGGAACTTGTAGCTGGTAAGTAAGATAGTGTGGGTCGGACGCCCGCCAGTATTCGAGTGCTTCGCGTCCCCGTTTATTCCGAGAGGCAACGCAGCTGAAAACCGTAGACACGGCCGATCAAGTGGTTGGGTTGAGCTGCATTCACGACGAAGCGCAAATAGACACTGGCCGTCCCGTTGGCCGCAGCCGACCAGACGGAACCTTCGCCGCCGACGCTGATCAGCGCGCCTGAATTGTAGTAGCGGAAACCCGGGGCGGGCGGACAGCGCCGTCGCAGAGAATCGAGGTAAAACAACTCTCTCTCCGGAAGACCGAAGAGAGGGTGGATAAAATGGATATAACGAAGGATCGTGGAATACGGCCTACATGCCGCATTCCATCTTAATATAGGTGTGGTGAGGGCCGAACCGTTCGAAAGCGGCGTGATCCAGCTCTTCGCGGTGCTCCGGAGCGGCCACGCTGATGACCAGCCGGGCCCGTTCCTGCAAGGTCTTGCCGTACAGGTTCACGGCGCCGTGTTCGGTGACGAACCAGTGCATGTGCGCGCGCGTGGTCACGACACCGGCACCCGGATTGAGTATCGGAGCGATCTTGCTGATCCCTTTGTTGGTTTTAGACGGCATGGCGACGATCGCTTTCCCGTTTTTCGACAGCGAAGAGCCGTAAATAAAGTCGATCTGGCCGCCCACGCCCGAGTAGTGCTTCGTGCCGATCGAGTCGGCGCAGACCTGGCCGGTCAGGTCGATCTGAAGGGCCGAGTTGATGGCCGTGAAGTTCGGGTTCTGGGAGATGATGTGCGGGTCGTTGGTGTACCCTACGTCCATCATCAGCACGCCGGGGTTGTCGTCGATAAAGTCGTAGACCTCCTGAGAGCCCATCAGGAAGGTCGATACCATTTTGCCCGGGTCGGTCACTTTGTTCATCCCGTTGATGACGCCCGATTCGACGAGCGGCAGAACGCCGTCGGCGAACATTTCGGTGTGTATCCCCAGATTTTTATGCCCGCCGAGCTGGGCGAGTACGGCGTTCGGAATCGCGCCGATGCCCATCTGAAGGCAGGCGCCGTCTTCGATCAGTTCGGCGCAGTGTTTCCCGATGGCGGTCTCGACTTCGTTCGGTGCGGTGAACGGCGCTTCGATCAGCGGGGTGTCGTCTTCGCACCAGATGTCGATCTCGGACATCCGGATCATGGCCTGGCCGAACGATCGGGGGACGTATTTATTGATGACGGCGATGACGGTATGGGCGCATTCAACTGCTGCCAATGTGGCGTCCACCGATGTCCCGAGCGATACGTAGCCGTGTTTGTCGGGCGGCGATACCTGGATCATGGCGACGTCGATGGGCAAGGCGCCGCAGCGGTACAGTTTTTGCGTTTCGCTCAAAAAAACGGGAATATAGTCGGCATACCCCTCCTGGGTGGCGCGACGCAGGTTGCTGCCGACGAAAAACTGGGAGGATTGGAAGATCCCTTCGTATTTCGGATCGGCATAGGGCGCCGGGCCTTCGGTGTGGAGGTGGTGGATGAAGACGTCACGGAGTTCGCCGCGGTCGCCGCGATCGCAAAGGGCTTTGATCAGGCATTGCGGAGCGCTGGCCACCGAACTCAGGTGGATATGGTCGCCGCTCTTGACGACTTGTACAGCCTCGGCAGCCGAAACGATGCGGATGTTGGGGTTGTTCATAAGCGATGGTGTTTTTGCGTGTTTTTGGTTGGCAAAAAGTAAAGTTCCGGACAAATTTAGGAATTTTAATTATCTTTACTGCAACTTACTTAACAAAGAATAGGTTATGAAACGGTTGTTTACGTTTTTGGCGGTCTGGACGGCGGGAGTGGGGGTGTGTGCGGCGGCGCAGCAGGGGGTGGCGGCGGGGAAGGAGAAGGTCTATACGGTGACGGAAAACATGCGCTTTCCGGAGGGGACGCTGGTGCTCAGGAGCGGGGAGATACTGGTGTCGAATTTCGGGACGGATTCGCTGGCGCCGCTCAACCGGGAAGGACGGGGGTATATCGTTTCGCTGAATAAGGAGAATCGGATTCTGATTCCGGCGCGGGGGGCGCTGAATGCGCCGAAGGGGATGGCGGTCAAGGAGGATTGTCTGTTCGTGGCGGATGTGGGGTGCGTGACGGTTTTTCACCTGAAAAAGCCGGGGGTGCAGCCGGTGAAGATCGCCTTTCCGGAGGGGGAGGTGTTTGTGAACGATATCGTGGCGATGGGGGATTTTCTGTTGGTGTCGGTGACGAATACGGGACATATTTATGCGTTGGATGTGCGGGATTGCGAGGCGGTGTGGGGGGCGCGGAGGCCGGTGCCGAAGCTGGTGGCGACGATTCCGGGGGCGAACGGGCTGGCGGAGTATGAGGGGACGTTGTATGTGGCGTCGTATGATCCGGAGGAGAGGCCGGGGGCGGAAAATGGTATTTATGCGGTGAATATGACGGATTTGACGGCGGAACCGGTGAATCTGATGGGGGATCGGTTCGGTCAGTACGACGGGGTGGCGGTCTCGGGGGATGGCAAGAGGCTCTATTTCAGCAATTGGAGGGGGGAGAACGGTGCGGGAGAGGTGGGGTTTGTCGATCTGACGCCGGAGGGGAAAAATGCGGTGACGGTGTTGGATTTGGGGGTGGAGCTGCGGGGGCCGGCGGATATTTCGGTGGCTAAGGGATATTTGGTTGTGCCGGATTTGCCGGCGAGCAGGGTCTATATGGTGGCGTTGTAGTTTTTGTGGGCTTTTGAGTTTTTTCGTTGCCTCGCCGACTGTTCGGCGAGGCTTTTTTGTGGCTTGGGGTGTGGTTTCGGGGGTGTGGTTTCGGGCGGTTTCGGGCCGCTGCTGCCGGCTGCTTAGGGTAGCTTTTGGGATAGAGGCTGCCCTTATTTTTAGGGTAGACTCGGCCCTTTGCCCCCGCGGGCCCGCGGCCCGTTTATTCCGAGAGGCAACGCAGCTGAAAACCGTGGGCGAATCCGTTCGCTGCGTTGAGGCTGATATATTGCGACAGGAAATTCAGATCCATGCCACCGTTTCCTCGGACTGTGGATGACCAACTGTATCCGTTGTTTCCGACTCCGCCCAGTTCGCCGGTGGCATAATAGCGGAAGCCCGGGGCGGTGCCGCTCGGCACTCGAACCGGGCAGTCTCGGCTTAAATAGCCGGCCTCCTTTACCAAGGCGCCTTTACCTAAAGAAACCGTCGGGGGATTTTCAAGGGGGATGCGAATCCCCCTTGAATGTGCTTTTTGCCTACTTTTTAACTGCGCTACGCTTGTTTTCCTCCTCGCCGTTCGGCAATTAGCAAACTTTGTTAGCATTGCCCTCACAGGCAGCGTCGGTTATCACATAATAAAAAGTAGGGGCCCCCGCGGCCTAAGCGGATCAGAGAGAAGAGATAAACAGTCTCCTCGACATGGACAGCCGCCCGACTTTAATTCGAAAACATCGAGTTCTATCCGCGCGCCTAGGGAAATCTTGTCAAAACGTGCCAGCACATTTTGAAGATTTCCCTCTTTAGGCGTGGCGCGCGGTTTGGTTTGAGGAGACTGGCCTCGGGCCGGCCGGGCCCCACGTCCCGTGGACGGGAAATGCTTCGCATTTCTGCGGCTGTGTCAGTAAAACTGGGGAAAAGCGGCCGGTTGCTTGGGGGGTACACGGCCATTAAAAGACGCTTAGCGTCCGTTTATTCCGAGAGGCAACGCAGCTGAAAACCGTAGCCGCGGTGGAGTGCTCGGTTGGGATGGAATATCGTTGAATGGAAGTACAAATATATCGCCTCCACGCTGCTGTTTGTCGAAGACCAACTGGCTCCGTGATTGCCGGCGCTACCCAGGTCTCCGAAACGTTTTTCATTGCCTGCGTCGCGGTAGCCCGGGGCGGGGAAGCGGGAAACGGCGGATTGGCCGATCGCTTGGACGGTTCGGACGGAAAGGTTATTTTTGTCCTCTACGAATGCGGTGCATTCTCGTTTCAAAAAGAAAAGGAATGAAAAATTCAGTCTGGATTTGGGCGCTTCCGGGCCTGCTGGGGCTCGCAGGATGTAATAAAACGAACGATCCGATGCCGCCGGAACATTCGAAGTGGATCGCCCGAATCGTAAGTTATACGCCCGCTCCCGGACAATTCGTCAATTCGGAGATGGGAACCCGGGAGGCGGCTGAATCGCTTGTCGGCGGGAAAAAGGGATGTCTCTCCCTGGGGGGCTTCGGCGGTGCGGTCGTCTTCGAGTTCGATCACGAACTCAAAAATATCGAGGGGCCTGATTTCGTCATTTTCGGAAACGCTTTCGACGGGAGTTCCGAACCGGGCGTTGTCGAGGTCAGTCCGGACGGAGAACGCTGGTATCGATTGCGCGGGGCGGCGGACGAGGCGACGGGAAGCGTGGCGGACTACGAGATAACTTACTTCCGACCGAAGCAGGTGGCGCAGGCGGAGGAGGTGGCATGGACGGACAATCGGGGAGGGAGCGGGACGATCGAGGCGTTGGCGACTATCCATCCGCAGAGTTATTGGCCGGCGGCGGCGCAAGGGGAGCGGACGATCGTTTTCCGAGGGCTCCGATTGCCGGATCCGGCGGAGTGGAACGGGGTGAAGTATGTGCTGCGCGATCTGGGGGAGGGATATGCGGACAACTGGTCGCCGGATTATACGACGGTGGTCGGCGGAGATCCGGATACGCGGTACGGCAATAAATTCGACATCGATCGGGCGGTGGACGAGGCGGGGCGGAGGGTCGAGCTCCGAACGGTCAAACAAATCCGGGTCTATACGGCGGTCAATCAGCAGGTTGGAGGAACGCTGGGCGAGGTTTCGACCGAAATTTGCGGGGCGTTGTCGTTGTCGGCCGGGCTGTAAGCCTGTTTTTGTCATATCAGACGGAATGTGACAAGTCGGGATTTAAGTGGTTGTCGGTTTGTTGTCGGCACCCTCCTGAATGAAAATTTGTCATAATTTTCAGTGGCCGGTAAAATGGTGACAATTATTTTTATTGATATATAAGTATTTGTATTTCATAGGTTTGTGAAAGGTGTATTTTTAGCGACAGGTCGGGTTTTCGGACGATCTTTCCGACGTTGATTTTTTGTCATATCTTTTTTCGGAGCCCCCGAGGGGTGGAATTTTTCCGGCTTCATCGCTTCGAAGCCTCTGTTTCCTGCCGGTAGGGTGAAATATTTATACATAAAAAAATTTGCAGGTATGATTTATTGCAGTATCTTTGTTGTCAGATATTGAAGCGTCGAATGGGGGAGAGGAATGGATTTTTCATTCGATAGGAGGATTTATAAACTTGGGAATCAATGATTTTGATTCCTTTTGGACTTTACGGAAACGAGTGGATTTTCGGGGCGTTCGGTCGCGGGAAATCCGAATGGATATTTAAGCGATCATGGTCAGAGGGTTTGTTGTAAATACGGGCGATGCGAGTTCGGCGGAGGTGGTGAGGCTGATGAATTACGGGGTGGACGGGTTGGATGTGGCGGAGGATGCGGGGCGGGCGAAAGATCGCTTTCTGGAGGTGGCGGAGCTGCTGGGGGTTGGAGATAAGCTGGTGGTGTGCTCGCTGAGGGATATATGCGTGGGGGTGGAGGATATTGTGGAGGTGCTGCTGATGTGGTCGCGCAGGCGATTCAAATTGGTCTCGCTGGCGGAAGAGTGGCTGGAGGGGTGTTGGGAGATTCTGTGTCACGGGGGCGGAGAGGAGTTGTTGGCATGTATTCACCATCGGATGGTGCCGGTATTGGGGCGGGAAACGGGTGGCGAGGGACGGACGAGGGGGCGGAAATCGACGGTGAGGGGTGGGCGGCCGAAAGGGTCGATCAAAATGAACGAAGAGAAACTCGACCTGGCGGTGCGGATGTATTGTCAGGGGGATTTTACGGTGAGGGATATTTGCGATATCGTGCGGTGCAACGAACGGAGTATGTATCGGTACCTGAAACTCAGAGGGGTGGCGGGGATGAGAAAAATAAACGGAGCGGAGATGACGAAGGGTGTAGGGGAGGGGGGTAGCGGCGGAGAGATGTGAGGCTCGGATGCGGTGGTGAGAGAGCGGATTATTTTTCGGAGACACGGAGTTTTTGGCGCTTAAACTAAGATATGCAGCGAAATAGAATGAATAAACAACGCTTGTTTGCGATGGCGGTAGGGATGCTGTCGGCGATGGTCGGCTCCTTGGGGGAACTCAGGGCGCAGATGTATACGGAGGGCATATTCGCCTCTACCGGTGCCGCGGCGGCGCGGAAAGCGGCGGTGGTGAGACCGCAGAGAATCAAATTCTATTTCGTTACGGGGAGTAGCGATCTGGTGTTCCAATACGGGCCGAACCTGATGCAGCGTCAACAGTTCGACTCGCTGGCCAGACGGGTGGCCGAACAGGAGACGGTGGCGATCGACTCGATCGTCTTGACGGCGTACACTTCTACGCTGGATAGCCGCATCGGGACGCGGGAGTTGGCGGAGGCCAGGATTTTGGCGGTGAAGGATTTCCTCGTGGGGCGATTGGAACACAATGAGTTGCACGGGGTGCGTTTTCTGACGCATGTGCGGGAGGCGGAAGAGGATTATTACGATTCGGACGGCGAATTCGGCGATGGGAATGACGGCGCGGATGCGTGGCTGGGGGGAGATGATATATATAATAAGGTAAGGCGGGTGGAAGTCGCCACCTATCTCAGTGGCGGGAAGGGAGCCAAAGGGGTTGCGGCGGCGAACCGCATGCAGTCGCAGATCAATGTGACGCGGGAGCTGACGGATGCCATTTCGGATACCATGTCGGCGGCGCAGCGGGAACGCCAGCTGGCGGCGATTCGAACCAACCCGTATCCGGTTTGGCGGCCGGGGGTGATGGGGCGTAATGTAAGGGCGAAGTATGAAGGGCCGATCGATCAGATTCTTTCGTTGCGGACCAATTTACCCTACTGGTTGGTGGCGGCGCCGAATGCGGGGCTGGAGTTTCATATCGGCGGTCACTTCTCGATCTTGCTCGAAGGGACGCTGACCTATTGGGAAAAGCAGGATAATACGGGGAACAAGGGGGTATACGTGGCTGGTGCGGGGCCGGAGTTCAGATACTGGTTCGGGGACGACCGCTCGAGAGCGGGGCATATTATCGGCCTCTATGGACAGTATGCCGACTACGATATCAAACTGAACCAGAAAGGACGTCAGGGGACGGTGATGGGGGGCGGGATCAGTTACGGTTACTACTTGCCGGTGGGACGGCGTTGGGCGTTCGAGTTCGGGATCGGGATCGGATATTTGGCCAATAAAATGGACGTTTACGAGTGGAACTCGATCGTGAAGCGCAACTTGTGGGTGGAACAGAAGAACAAACCGTGGATCGGGCCGACTAAGGTGCGGGCGACGGTGATCTTCCGGATGGGGCATAAGGAGCGGGTGTATTAGGCTGGTGTGATTGGGATGAGATGGAGAGGAGGGCGTTTTTTTGAGTGAAATTATGACGAAAATTCGGAACACTGACAATATTTCGGTACCCTATTCCGATTATACTAAGTGCTCTGTAATATCCGAAATGTCGGAAAAGATAACTAAAGAATGAAAATGCGGTTGAAATACGGAACTCTGTCGGCGACGTGGCTCGTGCTTGTCGCGATATGCGGAATACTGACTTTCGGCGGATGTAACAAACGGCCTTATACCCGGATCAAACAGTTGCCGCTGAAGGTGATACCGGAGTGGAGCGAGGTGCCGGAGGGGGCGGAGTTGCCGACGACGCTCGAATTTTATCTCTATCGCGAAGACGGGACGATGATGGGGAAATACGCCATTCCGAGGGACGGGGGATTTGTGGGGAGCGAACAGATGGTCTTCTCGGTGGGGGTTTATCACATGATTCTGGTCAATCAGAACGACTATGTCGAAGTATTGAAACCGGAAACCTTTGCGACGGCGCAGATTAGCGCAAAGAAGGCGTCGGCGGCGTACTTGCAACAGAATAATTTCTCGAAGGCGGACGGTGTGGAGGTGGTTTATCAGCCGGGGTGGATTTTCTCGTCCAGCTTGGAAAATGTCAATCTCAACGGCATTGTGATCGTCGAAGACGACGCTTCGTGTATCGAGGTGAAGATGCCGATGAAACGCCAGGTCAAGGTGGTGAATTTCAAAATCAACCTGACAGGTTTGACGGATCAGGTCAAGTCGATGAGAGGGTTGTTGGGGAATGTGGCCTCGGGGGTCGATCTCTCAACGGGGCAGATTGTGGGGGGAATGCAGTGCGCTTCGCCGTTCGAATTGACCGATATTTCGGGTAACAAGACGACTTGGAGCGGAAATATGCTGATCTTTGGGAACCAGGCGGAAATCGATGCGGCGCTGCGCAATAAACTCCAATTGTACTTCGATACCGATACCGAGTCGGGGAGAACGCTTATCCACGAGGAGGATATCACGGAGCAATTGAAAAATGGGGCGACGGAAAATGATTTGAACATCAAGGTCGAAGCGGATATCGAAGTGAAGGCGAATGCGGGATTTTTGACGGTGATCGTGAAGTGGAAGGACGGTAAGGGAGAGGATGTCGACGGGATTTAATACACTCGGGTGTAGGAAATGGCTATGAAAAAACAAATGAAATATATCGTACTCGCGGGATGGGCGGTCGTGATGCTTGCCGGTTGCAGCAAACGTACCGTCGGTGAAGGGATGGGGGATGAGGAGGGATATCCCGTGCGGTTTGCTGTCGGAGAGGTGACGACTTCGAAGGTGCTGGATGACGATAAGTTCGAAGAGGGGGATGTGATCGGGATGTACGCTTATCCGCAAAATAGCTCCATGTTCGCTACCGGAGATGAGTTCGTGCGGCAGAATGTGCCGTATGTGCAGATGAGTAACGGAGAACTGTTGGTAGAGGCGGGGAATGACCCGATTACCTTCCCGGAATCTAAAAAACTCTACTTTGTCGGATATTATCCTTATTCGGCAGAGGCGGATGCGGCGGGAAAAGTGGAGATGGATATAGCGGATCAGACCAACGGGATGACCGGCGCGGTGCTCTATTCGGATACTTGGAAAACAAAAGGCGTTTCCAGAACGTTTGAATATGTGAAACTGGAGTTCCGGTATGTGGTGGCGCAGGTGGTCATTAATATCAAATTCGATCCGGTTACGATGCCGGATGGGGATGTGGGCGATATTACGTCCGTGACTTTTGCGGGCGATGGATTGCAGACGGGATATCAATTCGATGTCCAGAGCGGGGGAACTGCGTTGTTGAATGGAGGAACGGGGACGGGGGCGAGAGGAGAACTCGATTTGGAACCGGGAGTGAGCGTTTGTAAAGCTGCGGTGGTGCCGAACGGGAATATCAAAAACATGGAATTTAAGGTGACGACGGCGGACGGTATGACTTATAACGCGAAGCCTAATGATATCACCTATGTCAAGGGGACGAGATATACCTATAACCTCACGTTGAAAGACAGCGGTTCGGCGATCTTGGGAGATGCCGAGATTACGGATTGGAAGCCGGGTAATGACGGCGGAACGCATATCTCGGGATCGGTGCAATAAGAAATTGGAAGAGACAGCGATGAAGCAGACAATCATCATATTATCTTTGTGTACGGCAGCGTTGTTCGCCGGATGTAAGGCCAAGCAGGTCGTTACGGAAGAGGTCGCACAGGGAGAGGTCGTGAGATTCTCGGCCAAGGCTGAGACGGTTACCAAAGTCTCGGATAAGGACACTAATCCGGCACTCTCGGCGCCGCAGTTCGATCAGGGAGATAAGATCTCTGTCTTTGCTCCGTTGGAGGGGCAGACAATCTCCGGGAATTATGGCCAGAATACGGCGAAAGGGGAGGCTAAGGACTGTCGGTATGTGGCAGATAACAACAACAACTTCTCGGCCGAAACCATTCAAGACCGGATACGGTTCGGTTCGACATCGACCAAGTTGGACTTCTATGCCGTTTGGCCGGCGGTGGGGCCGGAACCGGAGGAAGCGGAGGTGGATCAGAACGATTATACCATCGACCTCAAGGATATCGGGGATCAGAGTACGGTAGGGAACGTTTTGCCGTACATGTATTCCAATAACGCGAAGGGCAAAGGGATGCAGAGTGGTAACGTGGGAAGTGTGGTTAACTTGACTTTCCGGTATGTATTGTCCAAAGTCAAGGTCGAAGTGGAATACGACCCGAGTATGATGGGCGGGGAGTTGACCGGCGTCGAGTTCTATGCCGATGGCGGGCTGTATCGCGAATGCGTGATCGACCTCAAACAGGAGGCTTATGATAAGGTGGCGACCAATGGCGGGCGGACGAGTGCGGTGGCGGATGACGCGAATCCGTATCAGTTCTGGGTTTTGCAACAGGTGGCGGGGACTAACGGGTTGGTGGCTACTTCTACCTGGGGCTACGTCGTGCCGAATGCGGGAGCGGGGAAAGTGGTGAACCCGGTGATTCGGTTGACGTTTAATGGTGGGACGAATCTGATTTGTCCGATTCCGAAAACCGACAAAATGGTGACCGGAGGATTGTTGCCGGGGAAAGAATATCGGTATATCGTCGATATCGAACCCGAAACGCCGGTGACTGTCGAAGGATCGATCGAAGAGTGGGAAGTAGTGGGGAATGATTTCCCGACCTTTTGGGCACAGTAATTTAACCGAGTGCAATACGCCGGAGTGGTTTCCGGCTAAAAATAAGAACGACCAAAACACAAGGAAAACAAACATTTTAACAACCAAAACAAAACAACAATGAAAAAGAGTCTTCTTTTGGCAGCTGCGTCACTTGCTGTGATCGCCTGCTCGAAACGGACCATCGGGGAAGCTCCGGTAGACCCGAATCTTCCGGCAGACAACGTTGTGCGCTTCTCCAGTGCGGCAAGCACTGCAACGGTATCGAAAGCCGGCTTGGATGCTGACGGACACAGTACCTTTGAAGTAGATGATACGATCGGTATCTATGCTGTGTTGGATACCAAAACTTTGGGGGCTGCTCCGGCTTCGGTATTCCCGACTAACGCAGATTTCCAGTATCTGAACCGGAAATATGTGGTAAAATCGGTGGATCCGTATGATGGTACGACTAACCCGGCTACTCCGGTACCGGCGATTGCTCACTTTGAACCGTTTGTAGATCCGACTGCTACACCGGATCCGATCGATAATACTATGTATTATCTTGCTGGGGGGCAGGGTTGGAACTATTATGCTTACTATCCTACGACCTTGCCGGGTAACTTGGCAGACGCTTCGGGTAATGTTTTTGAGATGCCGACCACTGTGGCCAGTGCTACGAATACTAATTTTGTCGGAACGGGTGATATGACCAACAGTACCATTAAATTCTTTGATCAGACGGGTACACCGGGTACTGTTACGAAAAACGCTTATCCGGGGCCGATTATGTTTGCTTATTACGGTAAGAAAGATACGCAGGCTGCGCTGGGGACTCGTCAGGATCCGGTTCGGTTGCAGTTTAAATATGCGGTGGCGAAACTCACCCTCGAAGTAACTGTGGCTCACACGGTGACCAGAGATATCCCGAAAGAACTGAAAGCGATTGCGATGTATGGCGACGGGATGAATCAGGGCTTTAAGTTCGACCTCACGCAGGCAAAACAAGTGGATGCTACGAGCGGCGTATACAACGTGGTAACGACCGATGCTACTGCTCCGGCGATGGCGAATTGGACTAATATTACGACTTTCCCGACTTTCTCGGGTTCGAGTCCGTTCACCGGTTATCTGTTCAAGATTCCCTCGGCAGCAAGCGATACCACGACGACGACTATTACGATTCCGGCTGGTACAGGCGGAACTCCTGCTGCAACTACGAAACCTGCTGCGAAATTTACCGTAACCGGTTATCTGATTCCGGCAGGGAATAACGCTACCTCTTCGGTCGGTGGGGATTTGACCAATGTGTTCATCAAATTCTATGTAAGTGGTCAGACGAATGGTAAGGATCCGGAAGTTTATACCGCTACGCTCGACCAGACTAAAGGTGGTTTGGTAACGACGCTTCCGGGAACTTCTACCGCTGCGAAGAATTATTTGCCGGCGATTGCTCCGGGGAAAGAATACAAATTCAAACTTACGTTGGATAAGAACGAAATCGAGTTTGAGGGTGAAATCCAAGACTGGGAAGTAGTAGAACCGAATGGTTCTGACGAAATTCCGGCAGTTTAGTCTGTCATCCGACGACTGAAACCTTAGGGTGAGAGGGGTGCGTAATTTTGCCTCCGGGTGACGTGCGCTCCCCTCTTCTTTTACCCTCACCTTTCAGCCTCAAGCGCAGAGCGGGAATAATTCCCGTTCTAACCAAACTTAGAAAACGGATGAAACGGATTTTAATACTGGCTACCACACTGCTGGTAGCGGTAAGTTGTAACAAAATTACGTTCGACGACTCAGTGCCCGCTACTCCGGACACCGCACAGCCTGTTCAGTTCGGCTCCGGTGCGCCTACGGTAGAGATCACTAAAGCCAACATCGCCCTTGGAGATGGATCGAATGGTACCTTGAAGATGGATCGGATCGGGATTTTCGCTTTCCGTTCCGCTACCGTTCCGACCACGGCTACCGCGGCTGCGACGGCTTTGTGGCACAACAGTTCGAACGATAAAACCGCCAACGTCTCGTATCACTTCTTTGATGACCAGCAGAATCAGCCTACCTCAAAGTACTATCGCGAGGAACAGCAGTCGGGCAAAAGTCCGCTCTTGTTTTGGCCTGCATCAGGAACTGCGAATGCGGAGTTGACCTTCCTCGGGTATTTCCCGTGGATAGCGTCGGCTACAGCTTCTGCGCCGGGAATGCCGGCAGCGCCGAATCAACGGGCGTATGTCGATAATACGACGTTCCAGCTCAAGGCAGACCTCTCTGATCAGACGATTCAGACCGGGAAGACGGAAGTGTACGACTATGGATTCGCATGGGCGACTCCTTTGTTGAATGTGGCACGTCCGGCCGATCCAGCAAACAACCGCCAGAAATTGATCTTCAGCTACAAAGTGGCTAAAATCACCTTGGTGGTTAAAGGCGAGGACGAAGACGGGTTGCAGGTCAGCGCAGGCGGGGCGAAAGATAAAGGTTTGAAAGCGATCAAGATCTATTCGAAGACCGGTGGCTTGTGCTCGGATTTCACCTTGGACTTACTGAAAGGGATAGTAGCGACGGGTAGCACGGCTGCCACTGAAACGATTCCGATTAAGATTCAACCGGTGAATAATCCGGGTGATCCGACGGCGACGGTTCCGATCAAACCTTACATCGATGCGATAGGGTACTTGGTACCGGTTACGGGAACGGATTTGAATACCGATTCTGACCCGGCGAAAAACGGGATTGTAATCGAGGTGGTTCATAATGACGGAAACAAAGATCAGTCATATTTCGCTAATATTAACTCTACGACGGTGACTAATCCGTCTACGGGTGGGAAACCGGACTTGACTGGCGGGATCGAAGCGGGGAAAAACTATAAGTATACCGTGAAATTCGGTAAGAATGGACTCACCTTTACCGGTCAGGTAGAGGATTGGGTAGATGCCGATGCGATTCCGGAAATTGACCTCGACGATCTTTTGTAAAGCATTTTTTCTGAAGCATTCGGGCTTACTCTTTGACGGGAGTAAGCCCGTTTTGTTTTGTGGCCGGTTCTTTGGGAGGGTATGGTTGCTGGATGTCCGATATGGGTAGAAAACATTAGCGGCACAGGGATTTATCTGAACTTTCCCTGTGCCGCTAATACCCAAAACAAACAAAACAAATCGTAAACAACCGTCGAATCGTCAGTCCGGATAGGGCGGAAATCCTTTTCATTTTGCCGCTCTCCAGCGATTCGATAATCATTATTGCATAAAGCGTGCCAAAGTGATAGGGTTCTTATGGCGGGGGGTATTGGGTGTAGAGGTTGTTCACTCCGAGTGCCGGTAGGCACCGCCTGCCCAGTGTAGGGGTAGTTCCTCCTGTAGGACAGGCGGGCGGGCGACGCAAATGCGGCGGAGCGAAAGCGGAGCCGCAGTGAGGCGGACACGGTGCGGAGAACTGGGGCAAGCTTTGGGCTGTGCTTGTTCTTCAGGCGGGAAAACCGTAACTGGTTTTCCCGCCGCGCCGGGCCGAGCAGGGGGCTGTGGATGGGGCGCTGCTTTTTGCCGAACTTTGGGCCGAGCTTCTGCGACCCTTTCGGGTCGCGCAGTTCGCCGCCACCCCATGCGGCGGACTGCAACTCGACGGAGCTCGTTGCACTCACCGCTGGCGACGAACTGTTATAGGCTGAGAGCGAATCCCACAGAATGGGGTGGTGAATGGGCTGTGCTTTTGCGGTTCTCCGAACCGCCGGATCTGCGCGCTGGGCTGTTCGGCCCACCCGGGGAGCGCGCAGCCCGAACCTGAAAGAATAGGGCATTGCCAAACGGGGCGGGCGCCCGGGAGTGGCCGCAGTGAGCTTGCGAACATTGCGGGCCTCCCGTGG